>CAZDYX010000060.1:1807-13015 GCA_964509775.1 uncultured Desulfobulbia bacterium
TGACCAGATTGAGAAAGATCTGCTGCAGCTTGCCGCGGTCACTTACGAAAACGGGGATATTCGGCTCAACATCAACCGTAACGCTGATACTCCGGTATTCGGCTTCATTGCCGAGAAACCCGAGCACATCCTCTATAACCGCCTTCAGCTCGACCGGTTCAAAACTCATTTCGAGATGCCGGGCAAAACCAAGAAGCCGCTTAGTGACGGCGCCGCACCTTTCCACGGAAGAAAGAATGGAATTGACCGAACCGATGAGTTTTTCATCCTGGGCGTATCCTTGGCGAAAAGAGAAGATATCCTTGATGAGCCCTGCTTTTTCATTGATAATGGCAAGGGGGTTGTTGATTTCATGGGCCACACCTGCCGCCAGGCGGCCGATCGAGGCCAATTTGCTTGTATGTTCAACCTCGCGGAGGGTCAGGATTCGATGCTGGTCGGCAAGAAAAATACCGTTCACCAGTGGGGTGGCCACGCCAAGAACCACAAGGAGAATAACCGCGATACTGACCGCGAGGTAGATGATCACCACATACCGGGTGGTGTGCCAAGACCGCATCAGTTTGTCTTTCTCCTCGAGGAGGACAAAAATAAAGGGTGAATTCTGGATATAGGAATACCCCATAATTATCGGAGAGTCATGGTTTGTGTTATCCTCGAGGACCTGGACTTGTGAAGAGTATGGGGGCACGGGAAAACCAATATTCCCCAACACTCCACCATGTGCCAGGGTTGGGGTCTGTATGACCCCCTGCAGGTTAATGAGAAAGGGATCGCCTATACCGCTTTCCTTGACCGGAGTGATCAACTTATTGAACCAGCGGGTGTCGAGCGTTACCCGCAAGATGTAAAAAGACCCGGTCGGCAGGTCATTCCGTACAGCGATGATGAGATGGGGAACATGACGGAAGCCAAGAAAAACATCGCTTATATAGGTTCCCCGGGCCGTGACCTCTCTGAACCAGTCCTCTTCCTTAAAGATCTTGTCTTCGAGTTTGAGTTTATAGGGGCCGGCATGTTGAACCCGCCGGCCGTCGGCGGAGAACACCCCCAGATCGACGAACCCGCCGATCGATTTCTGGAGATTATCGAGAATACGCGCAAGGCGCTTTTCATTCATGATGTCCTCAAAACTGTTATCGTAGACCAGAAACTGAAGTGCGGCCTTACGCTCTTCGAGAGAAAAATATACCGTGCTCACCGTGTTGGACACCACACTGCCCATGCGTAGTTTGATCTCATTTTCAGAATCACGCTTGGTAACGCTATAATCAAAGCTTGCCAGGGAGAGAAGTGGCAGTACCGCGACACAGGCCATCAGGAGCACCGCCTTTTTCCAGATGCGCGGGAAATTGAAAAGCCGTTTGAATGGGCCGGTATCCGAGGCCTGATAATCCCAAAACGGAGGTTTCAGTTTTTCCAGAAAGGGAATTTTTATCGGCATGTGGCGTTGTTCACTCCCCTGGTTCTACCTGGGGATAGGCTCTTTCTTGGATTTCTGGCTCTTCCGGATCTTGTCGTTGGCCTCCCTGAGTTTGTTGCCCAAGATATCGATATCCACCGGTTTCTGCAGATAAGCGAAGGCCCCGAGCTCCATGCATGTTTTCTGGTCAGCCTCGGAGCCATGACCAGTGAGAATGATGACCTCCACCTCGGGGCGGGTCTTTTTTACCCGACGTAACACCTCGATTCCATCGATTCCAGGCATCTTGAGATCAAGGACCATGACATCCGGTTCATCTTCGGCAATCAACTTCAAGGCGGACTGGCCGTCATGCACCACTGTCGAGCCCATTTCGCGGATAAGCAGCCGCTCGGAAAGGGTCTGGACAAATTCCCGTTCATCATCGACCAGCAACACCTTGGACGGCGTTTCAAAATCGAATTTCCGGTAAATATCCGCCCTATAAAACTCCTTGCCGGTTACGACCTCCACGATATTCACCCCCGGCTCTCTGCTGATGATTTCTTTAAGCTCTTCTTCGAGCCGGCTAAGCATCAGCACGTTTTTGTTCACCGTTACCGTCACCACGCCGTCACAGGCCTTGACCTCCACGTTGTGCCCTTCTTGGGCCAAGGCGACCATGGCTCGAGCGGCAAGGGTAAAATCCTCCACCTTTTTTTGCGAGGCAGGGCCAGGTTTGACCGCATCCTTGTTGAAGTGTTCTTCGATAAGATCGGCAGCTTCCTTGATGCTGCTCTTGTCCATGGGAATGACAATATCATAAAGGGAAGACGCCCAGGGGTCGTAGGTTCCGCATAGGATGCTTGTCCAATGTGCCCGTTCGCCATCAAGCTTGGCGATCCGTTTTAAGGCATCTTTCTCTGCCAGACCGAGTTCCTTTGCCGCCCGGGAAACCCGGAAATTAACGTCGCCGATAAGGCACACCTTGAGAAAATGACTTATTTCCCGAGGAAGAAAATGACCGAGGTAGCCATTCAGGAGAAGGCCCTGCTCCGCGATCATTTCGGCCATGGCGAGCCGCATGTAAGCAAGGGAGCGCTCCTTTTCATGGGTGAATTTGTTGAATACCGAGGTCTTGGCCCAAAAGGCCTTTTCAAGTTTTTGTTCAGAGAGACCTGAAAGTTTCCCTGCTGCGGCAAGAAGATCCTTGTCCCTGACCAGCCGCAAACCGGTTCTTTCCAAAACCTCCTTGACGACTGAACTTCCCTCGCAGAAATCACCGTTGAATATGAAAATATTAGACATGTACGCCTCCTTTTAGGTCTTGCGGAAGATAATGAACCAAGGGGCATTTCTTACAGCCGCCTTCTGGTAAATCAGTGCTAAGATGGACCTTATTGACAATGTCATCGACCGCGGACTTGAGGTCAGGGTACATATTTTCCGTCCCGATCTTGGGAACAAGATGGGTCCGTTTAAGGACAGCCATGACCGAAGCCTTAACGCTGCTGATGGCAAAGCCGATTCCGGCGGCACGGGTCCGGTCGACAAGGAGCGCCAGGGCCTCCTCGCCCGAGGCGTCCATGTCGTTGATGCCACTTGCCTCAAGAAGAATAAAACGTAAGTCTGGCCGTTCATTTCTGAACTTGATCACCTGGTCGTCAAGGTAGCTTGCGTTGGCAAAGAAAAGTGGGCCATCGAAACGTATTACCGCAATATGGCGGCAGCCCTTGAGCCGGTAGTGTTCAGCGCTTTTGAGCACCTTATCGTCATGCATGGAGAGGGTGGCGACGACCGGGCGCATGGATTTATAGATAAACACTGCCATGGAGAGGCCGACGCCTACCATGATGCCCTTGTCGAGGTGGGGGGCTACGGCCAGGGTGACAACAAAGGTAATGATGGAGATAGCGCCGTCATACCACTGGGCCTTCCAGGCATGGATAAAACCGCTCGTGTTCAAGAGGCCGATGACCGCCATCATGATCACTGCGGCCAGGACCGCTTGGGGAAGATAATACAGTAACGGCGTTAAAAAGAGAAGAGTTAAGATGACAAGAAGGCTCGTGAACACCGCCGACATCCCGGAAACCGCCCCTGCCTGGAGGTTTACCGCAGAACGCGAGAAGGATCCGGAAACGGCGTAACTCGAACTTAGCGACCCGAGCATATTTGCCAGTCCCTGTCCGATCAACTCCTGATTGGCATCGAGCTTCTGCCCGGTTTTGGCGGCCATGGCCTTGGCAATGGCAATGGCTTCCATGAAACCCAGGAGGGCAATAATAATAGCCGACGACAGGATTTTCAAGAATGTTTTGAGCTCGAGAGGGGGCAAGGTAAACTTGGGAAGACCCTCTGGAATTTGGCCGACAATGGCGCCTCCGCCCATCAAGACCAGACTCTCAGGTTTAAGCGGAGAATTGCCGACCCTGAGCCGCCAGATCCTCCCATCGGTTGAAAAGCCAGCCGGAATGCTGCCCTTGGGGTAAATTTGGCCGTTTTCCCTTCCCCCTCCCTCTTTCTTGACCGCTTCAAATTTCAGGTTCCGGAGATGGGCGCGGATCTCCGCTTTATGAAGCTTTGCCTGCTCGATTTTCGCGGTGACGAGGTTCAATTGGTTGTTAAGTTCCACCAGTTCCAAGGAGGGTCCATGCACGCCTGCGTTTTTTTTCAGCTCATCGAGCTTCAGGCCAAACTCAGCCCGCTCCTTGCCAAGGGTGGCCATGTCCTCTGTGGTGTGATTGAACTCTTTAATGGTTCCGGCAAGGTCTGCCATGTTGATTGCCGTTACCGGGACCTTTAGATCCTTATTGTAACCAATGGCATAGGAGATAACCGTGGTTATCGCTACCGCAACAAGAACATTGGGGATCTTGCGGTTAATTTTTCGTAACGTGTACATGATCGCTACCGCGCTGGCGCCAAAGGCAAGGGTGGGCCAGTGGGTATAATCAACCGCGGCCTTGGCAACCGCGATCAAGGTCTCGTAATGATGAGGGGCCTCGTCGACATAGACGCCAAAGAATTTCGAAAACTGGGAAGACGCGATGATGATTGCCGCGGCATTGGTAAAGCCGTTGACCACGGGATGGGACAAGAAATTCACCACAAGCCCCAGCCGTAAAACACCCAAGCTAAATTGAAAAAAGCCAACAATCAGGGCAAGGAGGATGGAATAGGCGATAAACTCAGGGCTGCCGGCAGTGGCGAGTGGCGCCAGGGATGCCGCCGACATGAGGGACACCACCGCCACCGGGCCGGTGGCGAGCTGGCGGCTGGAGCCAAAAAGGGAGGCGACCATGGGTGGCAGGAACGCGGCATAAAGCCCGTAATAGGCGGGTAGGCCCGCAAGCTGGGCATAGGCCATGGATTGGGGAATAAGGACCAAGGCGACGGTTATGCCCGCAATGCCATCGGCCCGCAAACTGTTTAACTTGTACCCCTTGAACCAACTCAAGAATGGAAAAACCTTGGCAATCATTTTATTTCTCCTCCCTTCATCTCCTTATCCTCCTGACATTTTCCCGAGGAAGACGGTCCGCGGTAACATGCCTCTTCATTGCCTGCCAGCATCCGACGGCAGCAGGCGCTCAGTTCAGTATAAAGTACGCCTGCCTGGTACAGATTATAGGTGCCTATCCGTACCAGACCATCCACCATGATGAATACGATAAAGGCGGTTTTCCGGGCAGGCATCTTGGCGATAGATCCATCCTTTTGGCCTGCGACAATAGCCTGTTCGAAGATGTCGATAAAACAATTGTAAATATCCTCAAGATGTTTCCGGCAGAAGGGATTGTTCTCGGCAAGCTTGTACGGATAATGGCGGTGGAGCAGGAGAAAACGCTCTTCCATCTCCGCGGCGAGATGAATATAAAAGGAGATAAACCCCAGCACCATTTCAAGGCCTGATTCCTCGTGCCGCTCCGCGATGAAAACCTGACACTCCTCGATGAGCTTGGCCTTGAAAGACTCGAGTACGGCCAAAAAAAGCTCTTCCTTGGTTTTGTAATGATAAAAAACCGTGCCGTCCGCCACCCCGATCATCTTAGCGATGTCGCCGATTGAGGTGTTGCGGAAACCCTTTTCCGCAAATAAGACCGTTGCCGTCTCCAGGATGGCCTCCTTCCTCGTCATGGAATCCCTTATATACGTATACTTTCTTTATTAACTGAGTGCTCAGTCAGAGGATACCGTATTGCTTTAGCCATGTCAATTTTTTTTTTGCAACCGAGAAACAATCTCGAGTGCAAGAATGCACCCTGGCCTGCCATGATGTTGGATTTATTCCAGCCTATAAAACCCGGGCCTCTGGACCGAGTCAGAGTTCGTGGCTTTGCCCTACGAACGACTCATTGCTATACAAACGACTCATTGATACTTCTAGTTTGAGTTGTCCCCACAACGTCAAAAAAGGAGAATGCAATGGGGAATTTGGATGAAAGGTTGAATAAACACCCTTTATTGAAAGCCAGGATTGAAGGTCTTTTAGGTATTGTTGAAAATGCGGCCGGTACTTTGGAAAAAGCGGACGTGGTAGAGCAACGAGTTGTCCAGGAATTACGACAAATGGGCAGTTAAGTTGATGCATTCGTAAAAAGTCGGCACCCCGGTGAAAATTCAGTTCAATACCCATGAGCTGGGGTCAGGTCTATTTTTTTGCATTTATGAATAGGCGTGCATTGGGGGAGTTCTTCAGCAAGGATGTACTTGGAGATAAAAACTCAAGGGATGAGCAGATATTTGAAGCAGTGCAAAAGCACGGATATACTCAGAAGGAAGTAGCCCGCCATCTGAAATTGCATTTTACCTCGGTAAGCCGTATTATGAGGACAAATCTTACCCATTCCCAACATTGTCGGCCTCGCAAAAAGCCGCTCCGCCAACGCGACAAGATTGATTAGTGCTTGATATTACAAGTCGGCAATTGGAGCTTTTTGACTTTTTACGAGATCATCAACATTGGTTACAGGAACTTTAAAATCAAGGAGGACCCCCCATGCTTGCCCGGATCGAGGTGGGCCAGAAGCTTGCCTTTGCGGATGCCTTTGGAGAAAAGACAAAAAAAAGGATCAATTCGGACCTTAAACTAGCGGTGGACATGGTGCGGACTATCAAGGTCTTCACCGTGGAGGCCGGGATCAACCATGATGAGTTTATAGCAGCAGCCCAAGGACCGTATTGCGATCCGGTTACCCAGAACTTTTCCCTGGGCTCCCTTGCCATTGACTGGCAACTCCCCTTTGACTGGCTGATTGAGGTGGGATTCCGACCGGGGGTTACGGATAATGAGGGACACACCGCGAGCCAGGCCCTTTCCCTCCTGCTGGGAAGAAAACTCGGCAAGGAGGAGGGGGTCTATACCTCGGTGCAATATCTTCTTTCCGGCCGGATAAGTCTGGAGGATGCCGAGACCATTGCCAGGAAACTGCTTGCCAATGAGCTCATCCAGCGTTTTCTTGTCGTCAGCCGGAAGGAATTAGGCAATACGCAGGGGATAAAGCCGGTTTCCCCGAAGGTGGTCGGTCTGGGCAAGGGGAGGGTGAGTGAGATCGATCTTCATGTCCCGGACGATGAACTCGTCCGGATCAGCAGGGAAGGGGTGCTCGCGCTCACGCTTGAGGAGATGAAGATCATCCGCGACTATCTTGACGACCCGGAGAAGAAAAAAGCCCGGGCCGCCGTGGGGCTCGGCGAAAAGGTTACCGATGTGGAGCTTGAATCCCTGGCCCAGACCTGGTCCGAGCACTGTAAGCATAAGATTTTTAACGCCGTAATCGATTATGAAGATGTCCCGGCCAAGACAACGACTACCATCACGAGCCTTTTTGACACCTATATCCGGAAATCCACCGAGGAGATAAGAAAACAACGGGGCGAACATGACTGGTGCCTATCGGTGTTTTCTGACAATGCCGGCGTGATCAACTGGCATGACGACTGGAATGTGGCCATCAAGGTCGAGACCCACAACAGCCCTTCGGCCCTTGATCCTTACGGCGGTGCCTTGACCGGCATTGTGGGCGTAAACCGCGATCCCTTCGGCACGGGTATGGGCGCCAAGCTCATCGGTAACACCAATGTGTTTTGCTTTGCCTCGCCCTTTTATGACCAGCCCTTGCCGGCCAGGTTGCTGCATCCCAAACGGATCTTTGAAGGGGTGCGGGAGGGGGTGGAGCATGGCGGCAACAAGAGCGGGATCCCGACCATCAACGGCTCCCTTGTCTTTGATGAAAGGTTCCTCGGTAAACCCCTTGTTTTCTGCGGGACAGTGGGCATTCTGCCGGCAACGATCAATGGCGAGCCCTCAGAGATCAAAAAGGTCATGCCCGGCGATTGGATCGTCATGACCGGCGGTCGGATAGGTAAGGACGGCATCCATGGCGCCACCTTTTCCTCGGAGGAACTGCATGAACAATCGCCGGCCACGGCAGTACAGATCGGCGACCCGATCACCCAGAAAAAGATGTTTGACTGCCTGCTCAAGGCCCGGGATGCCGGGCTTTACCGGTGCATCACCGATAACGGCGCGGGCGGGCTCTCCTCGTCCGTGGGCGAGATGGCCAGAGAGAGCGGCGGTTTTGAGCTCCATCTTGACCAGGCGCCCTTGAAATATGCGGGACTCCATCCGTGGGAGATTTTTCTGTCCGAGGCCCAGGAACGGATGACCCTGGCAGTGTCGCCGGAAAGGCTCGCCGCCTTTCTGGCCCTTGGTGAAAAAATGGATGTCGAGGCCACGGTTCTCGGCCGGTTTACCGATTCCGGGAAATTTCATGTTTTCTATGAGGATAAGACCGTGGCCTTTCTCGACATGGATTTTGTCCATGAGGGACTGCCCCGGATGAAGCTCTACGCCCGCTGGGAACCCAAGACCCATGCCGAGCCCCTCCTCCCGGAGCAGCCTGATCTGGGCGGCGCGCTCAAAAGGCTCCTTTCCCGCCTGAACATATGCAGCAAGGAGTATGTGGTGCGGCAATACGACCATGAGGTGCAGGGCGGCAGCGTTGTAAAACCCCTTACCGGGGTAGCCAATGACGGTCCCAGTGACGCGGCCGTGATCAGGCCCGTGCTCGACTCCTTTGCCGGCCTTGTCCTCGCCCACGGGATTTGCCCCCGGTATTCCGATATCGACACCTATGCCATGGCGGCCGCGGCCATTGACGAGGCGGTGCGCAATGCCCTCTGTGTCGGCGCCGACCTTGATCATATGGCCGGGCTGGATAATTTTTGCTGGTGCGACTCGGTGCTCTCGGAAAAGACCCCTGACGGCCCCTATAAACTTGCCCAGCTCGTACGGGCCAACGAGGCCCTCTTTCATTACACCAGGGCATACGGGGTTCCGTGCATCTCGGGCAAGGACAGCATGAAAAACGACTATCTGGTCGGAAAGACCAAGATCTCCATTCCCCCCACCCTCCTCTTTTCCGTGATCGCCAAGATCAAGGATGTCCGCAAGGCAGTGACCATGGATGTAAAAAGGCCGGGTGACCTTGTCTATGTACTTGGCAAAACCTATTCGGAATTGGGGGGCTCGGAATACGCGGCCGCGCTGGGCGCGATCGGAAACAATGTCCCTATGGTCAGGGCCGAGGAAACCCTGCCGCGTTACCGGGCCTTAAGCCAGGCCATCCGCCTGGGTTTGGTGGCCTCCTGCCATGACTGCTCGGACGGCGGCCTCGGCGTGGCCCTGGCAGAAAGCGCCTTTGCCGGCGGGTTCGGCATGCAGGTGAATCTCGGGAAGGTTTTTCGCCTTGACATCGAGCAAGAGGATGTGCTGCTCTTCTCCGAATCGCAGGGTCGATTTGTGGTCACGGTGCCGCAGGATAAGGCACTGGACTTTGAGATAACCATGGCATACACCGATTACGCCCGCGTGGGCACCGTGGTAACCGAACCCTTCCTCACCATCACCGGGTTTGACAATCGGCTCGCGATGGTGGAAAATATCTTTGATCTCAAGGCCTGCTGGCAGCAGACCCTGGCTTTTTGAGGTTCACTGCGGATTACTGGGAAGATGCTAAAACGAATGGTGCGCATAGCGCACCCTACAAAGGCTGGGTTAACGTAATTATTGCGCCATAAAAATAGAATGTCGAATATTGAACAAGGAACTGCAGAATGTCAAAGGAGGACAGCCCTGCAACGCCAAGAAAAACTTCATAATTCGAAATTTCTTGTTCGACATTCGAAATTCGTTTTGCAGTGAAACAAGACAACTTGGGTTGCGGGCATAGCCCGCCTTGAAATTTTTCGAGTCCCAAAGGGTGGGTAACAGTAATTTCCCCTCAACCGATGTACCCCTCCCTTTTCAGATAGAGCAGAATCTCTTCCGCCGCCTCATCCGGGGAGACATTGGACGTATCCAGGTCGATTTCGGGGTTCTCGGGTTTCTCATAGGGGTCATCAATGCCGGTGAACCCCTTGATCAGGCCGGCCCGGGCCTTGGCATAAAGCCCCTTGCGGTCCCGGGACTCACAGACCGAAAGCGGGGTGGACATATACACCTCGATGTAGCCGCCGTATTTCGAGATGAGATGCCGGTTGGCCAGGCGGGGAGAAGAAATGGAGGCAATGGGCGCACAGATGGCGATGCCGCCGTTTTTAGTGATCTCGCTCGCCACATATCCGATGCGGATGATGTTGAGCTCCCGGTGATGGCGGGAAAAACCGAGTTCGCTCGAAAGGTTTTTTCTGATTACATCGCCGTCGAGCAGGGTGACCGGCCGGTCTCCCATCTCCAGAAAACGGCTCATCAATACCTTGGCGATGGTGGATTTCCCGGAGCCGGAAAGACCGGTGAAAAAAATGGTGATCCCTTGCCTGGACCGGGACGGATAGGCCTTTTTTAATACCTCCACCACCTCGGGCGGCGAAAACCAGGGGGGAATCTCAAGGCCAAAATCCAGCCGGCGCCGCAGTTCCGTGGCTGAAAGCTGGGCAAACGCCCCCTCCTGTTCCGGGCATTCCTCCACCGGGATATACTGGGCCTTGCTCGGTAAATAGGCCATTTTTTTTAGCTCCACCATGATCATGCCCGAAAGGGCCTCATGGTCGGCAACATGTTTTTGGGCCGCGCCGATGGGGTAGATCCTTTTCAGTCCGTTAAAGGCATGGGGATCGGCATGGTCCGACGCCACCATAAAATGGGTGCAGCCGAAATTTTTCCGGATGATGGCATGCCACAGGGCCTCCCGGGGGCCGGCCATCCGCATGGCAAGGGGGAGCAGGCCCAGCACCACGGAACCGGGCGGATAGGTCCGGACAATCGCCTCATAACAGCGGACCCGGGCATAGTAGTCGATATCCCCCGGATGGGTAAGTCCCACAATGGGATGGAGGAAGATATTGGCGTTATGTTGCCGGGCCGCCCGCAGGGTCATCTCCTTATGGGCGTTGTGCAGGGGTTTGTGGGTATCGAAGGCCAGGACCCGTCGCCAGCCCAGTTTGGTAAAAAGGCCTCTGGTTTCGGCCGGCGTCATCCGCAGCATCTTATAGCCATAATGGATGGGAGGCTGGATGCCGACCACCTCGCCGCCCACATAATACTCGGCCCCTGATTCAAGGAGCCGGGACACGCCCGGATGCTCGGTGCTGCCCATGCCGTAGATCCGCACCGCCTCCCGGATCTTGTCCGCCTTCCAGACCTCGGCCACCTTGAGCACGGCAAGCATAAACCCTTCAAGATCGCGCAGGGCCACTTGCTGTCCCGGAGAAAGCTTTAAGGCTATCTTTTCCGGGACATCGAGATAAAACGGAATCGGCCAGAGCAAAACGTTTTGCAGGGTGCCGGTGGAAAGTACCGA
>CAZDYX010000061.1:0-12991 GCA_964509775.1 uncultured Desulfobulbia bacterium
GGAGCGTAAGCAGGATCGCGGAAAAAAGGTCGCCGCCGCTAAGAAGGGTGCTGACGATAAAAAGGGCGAGGTAATAATATTTTCGCCGCTCTTTGAAGTAACCTTTTTTGACCACGCCCAACTTACCGGTTGCGACTATGAGAAAGGGGATTTCAAAGGCAAGACCGAAGGTGAGTAATGTCTGGCCGATAAAGCCAAGATAGGCATCAAGCCTGGGCAGAGGCAAAAGCTGATCTCGACCCAGGCCGAGGAAAAATTGTAATACCCTGGGTATCACGAGAAAGTAGGCAAATAATGCCCCTCCGGCAAAGAGGATGAAAGATAAAAGAATGATCTGGCCGAAGACCTTTTTTTCATTCTGGAAGAGTCCTGGCGCAATAAAGAGCCAAAATTCGTAGAGTAACACCGGCGCGCTCACTATGACCCCGGCAAACAACGAGACCTTGAGATAACTCATAAAGGCCTCGGTAAGATTGGTGTAGATGAATTTTTCTACGAAAGGCGCAGATCGAAACAGGGGGATCATTAAAAGATAGGTGAGCTGTTTTGCAAAGAGGATAGCGACGCCGGAGCAGACCACGATGGCTATAAAGGAAGTGATAAGCCTCTGGCGCAATTCAGCAAGATGGGAGGAGAAGCTTGGGAGGGGTATGGACATCAGCTCTCGTTGTCTTTGGGTGCTGGACGTGGGGAATCTACCGCGGGTCGCTCCTGGATTGCCTGCGGACCGGTCGCATCGGCCGTTTCCGGCGGGAGTTCAGGGCGGGGCATTTTTACCGGCGTTTGTTCATTCTGGGAGACCTTTCCGGGCTCCATCTCCAGATCAATCCCTTCCTTGAGGGAGTTTGCCGCCTTTTTGAATTCGACAAGCATCTTGCCCAGAGTCTTGGCTACCTCCGGCAGTTTCTGGGGTCCCAATACGATCAGCCCGATGGCCAGGATCAGGATAAGTTCAGGAAGTCCGATGCCGAACATAATGGTCTCGTTTAATTACCCATTGGTCAAGTGACTTGGGGCTCGTCCAGAAATAACCTGAAGCATCTTGCATCTCATCTTCTGGTCATCTTTGGCTGCGGCTCAATCGCAAAATCCTCGACGTAGCGCTGCTATGCCTGCGGTTTTGCTCAATCGCCGCAACCAAATCTGGCCCAAATCTGAGCGCAATCTTGCTCCCGTTTATCTCTGGACGAGCCCTTGTTGCGGGAACGACAAATATTATTGGAACGTCCTGGCGCGCATGGCAGGACGGGGCCCCTCTCGCCGACCTGCCGTGGCCGGGCATAAGTTGCGCCCTTCCCGTCCTCTACCCCTCCGGGAGAGCAAGGGCCGGGGTGAGGAAAAAAAGGCGCCGGTTGCGACCGGACGAACTGTACATTTATCCAGGCGACCGAGATGAAGGCCAGCATAACGATTTTTGGGTCGGCCTGTCAAGGAAAGCTTCCGGCGTAACGGATTTTGTAAGGCGATTCAACAGGACTGTAATAAACGCCTGCATGAGGCAATATTGTTGACCTCGCAAAAGGCCGCTCCGCCAACGCGGCAATATTGGAAAGCGCTTGATATTGCAAGCCGGCAATTGGAGCTTTTTGACTTTTTTTGAAAGCAGCAATATTGCCCTGGCCGATTTCCATAAAGACCTCTGGTATTATGGGGTGACGGTTTGCTATGATCCATAGCGGACACGCTGTTTGAATCAACAGAGGAGGGACAGATGATACCGGTACCCGCAACCAAAACCCCAAACAAAAGCAATACCCCTGCCGGTGGCGCGTCAGGCTCCGATCTTTCTCCGGCCGGCCTTTTCGGCGGCCTGCCGCTTGTCCGGGTGCGCTTCGGCCTAATGGTCTCCGGCAGCGGCCTGCCCGCGTTCCTGGGCTCGGCCGCTCGGGGGCTGCTCGGCTGGGAGCTGCAGCGCCTCGTCTGCCCCTTTTCCAGCCGACCGGCCTGCAAGGCCTGCGTGATCAAGGAGCACTGCCCCTACTTTGTGCTCATCGAGGGGGAAACCGATTTGCCCGGCCTGGCCGACAGCCCCCGCGGCTATGTCCTCCTTCTTGAGCGAAATACGGAAGAAAACGACCGGTACTGGTTTTCCGTGACCCTTTTTGGCGGTTGCAGCAGGTTCCTAGCGGCCGTGACCGCGGCGGTCCTAAGCGGGCGGGAACGCGGCCTCGGCAGCCGTCGTTTTCCCTTTCAGGTGGAAACCCTCGAGGAGGTCTTGCCTGGCGGCGCATCCCGGCCCCTGCCCCTGCGGCCCGAGTCCCTTCGGACCATGCCGGCCCCCGCATCCCTTACGGCATGGATGGGCAACAGCGCCTCCTTGGCCGCATCGGGCCGGGTGCGGCTGCGATTTTCCACCCCCTTGCGGTTGCGGCGGCAGGGAAAATACCTCGGCGCCCTTGACGGACCTTTCTTCCTTGACACCCTGGCCCGCCGGCTGGAGGCGATGAACATCCTCTATAACGACGGCGCACCCCTGTCGCCCGAGACCCGGGCCGGCCTGCATGACCTGTTCAGCGGATTTACCCCGCTCGCCTTGGACCTCACCTGGCGCGACCAGGGGCGTTATTCCGGCACGCAGCGCTGTAAGGTGCCCATGGGCGGACTGGTGGGGTGGGTGGAGGCGGAGGTTTCGCCCGTGGTCGGGGAGTGGCTTTGCGTCGCCGCCCTCCTGCACGTGGGCAAGGGCGCGGCCATGGGGATGGGCAAGGTGGAAGTTTCCCTTTTGGAATAAGGACTGAGAAAAATATGGCAGGACGACAGTAATGGTAACGTTCAGGCCAGCCGGTTTTCCACGGCCGGCATTGGGCGCTTCTGATGCTGTGGGGCTCGGTCATGCGTGATTCTCGGGCAACCGGGTCCGGCAGCAACAAGCACCATTGCAATATTGTTGGCCTCGCAAAAAGCCGCTCCGCCAACGCGACAAGATTGACAAGTGCTTGATATTACAAGTCGGCAATTTGAGCTTTTCGATTTTTTACGAGATCAGGAATATTGCCTTGGCTGATTTCCATAATGACCCCTGGTATTCTGGGATAACATTTTGATATGATCCGTAGCGAAGGATAATCCGATGGTTTAACGGGGGACGGATATCGGGTTGAAAAAAAAGACAAGGGTGGCCGGCGGCACAGCAGAGGACGGCCCATCCTGCGGCAGATTTTCAGCGACACAAAGGAGGAAGAGGATATGGAACGGTTTTACCAACGAAGCCGGGTTGAACTCCAGTGCGAGGTGGTGACGCCCATGTTTTTAGGCAACGCCTCGGGTGAGGCCGAGTGGCGGGCCGAGCCCTTCAAGGCGCTCTTCCGCTCCTGGTGGCGGGTGACGCGGCACTGCACCGCCGATAAGAAAACGCTCTTTAATGAAGAGGCGGCTCTCTTCGGCGCGGCTGGGGATGAGGAGACCTCCCGCAAGAGTCCTTTTTCCATCGCCGTATTTTCGGAGGAGAAGGCGGTGGCTCAACAACTGAGGGTGTTTCAGGAACATGAGAAGGTGCGCCATGAGGAATGCCAACGACAGGGGAAAAAGGTGGACCCGCTCCTCTATCTTGCCGGAATGGGGTTGCTCATGCCAGGAAACAGGATAAAACCAGGAAGAACATATTTCCCGCCTGGCTCATCCTTCACCCTCGCTATTCAGTATCCGGGCGGCAAGGAAGAAGAGGTGCAAAAGGTGCTAGCCTTTATCCAGGCCTTCGGTGCCATCGGCGGACGTTGCCGAAACAGCTGGGGCAGTTTCCGGGTGAGGAATCCGGCCATTGCCTTGGCCGATGAGGAAAAGCTGCTTGCCGCAGCCACCAATGACTGGAGGCAGGGGCTAATCCGTGACTACCCAAACACACTGGGGAGGGACGAAAAGGGGTTACTTTTCTGGAAGACTGCTACTAAGGAAACCTGGGAAGAGGCCATGGCCGAGCTGGCCAAGGCTTATATCTGGGTGCGGGTCGGTGACCCTAATGCGGGAATTGAAGGTCTCAGCCCTGGCGAGAATTACCCTCCAAGGGAGCGAGGAAAAACATATCTCTATCAAGAACGGCATTTCTTGGGAATCCCGCTGACCAGTCATCCAAAGACAGGCGGAGACTCCCGTCACGCCTCGCCATTCCGCTTCGTGGTCAAAAAACAACAGCTTGACCGTCGTTTCCGGGGCTTCATGCTCCATGTCCCCCATGACCACAGCAAGGCGCAAAAATTCGCCAACGGTGTGACCGCCGAAAAGGTCTGGGAAAAAGTTCACGACAAGCTGGATGGACTGAAACCAGCCATCACCCGCGCCACATACAAGGAGGTGCTCGCATGAACAATCCATTCCTATCGGAAGCGGACTACTGGGACCGGAAGCTCTCCTGCTACCTGCACGACCCGCCGGACAAGGCCCTACGCATCCCCGGCCACGAGGAACGATCCAACGCCCTGCTTGCGGCCCTGGGCGATCTGCCGTCTTTGGACAAGGACCTTTACCAGCGGGCGGACATCATCGCTTCGGGCATGGACCGGGGCCAGTTTCCCGGCTTCGACAAGGATGCCAACAAAAATGGAGCTGTCAACTTCCTCGAAAAGTCCAAACTCACCCACCCCACCGGGGGCAACGAGCCGCTTACCCTTGATCTTGCCGGCTGTGAGGACCCGGCAGTCATTCTCCGGAAGATGCTCACCATTTTCAAGGCAGACTTCGATGGTGACGGCAGCCACGAGGGGCTATGCTCCTGCTTCCCGGGAAATCCTGCGGCCCTGGCCGCGGCCCGTTTCCATTACGTGCATCACGCTTTGAGGGAGCGGCTCGCCATGGAAAATGTGGGCGGTCTGGGTGGCCTCTGGCACCGGCTGCCGGCGGACACCCGCATGCCGGACCACAGCGTCTGGCACCACTGCGGCTTGGTTTCGGCCTTGGCCACCTGCTTTGCTGAATCGGATTCGCGCAAGGCCTCCATCGTGGTGTTCAGCTTGACGCCGGTGCAGGATTTCATCGCCCGAGCCAGGAAATTGAAGGACTTCTGGGCCGGTTCCCTCATCCTCTCCTGGCTCGCCTTTGAAGGCATCCGCGAGATCATCTATCGCCTCGGTTCGGACCACATCATCTACCCAAGCCTCATCGGCCAGCCCCTGGTCAACCGGCTGCTCTTGGAGGAATGCGGGTTTACGGCCATCGACTTGCCGAAGGATTGGGCCAAGGTAAACGGCATCGCCTCCTTCCCTAACAAGTTCGTCTTTCTCGCCCCGACTGGCAAGGAGGCCGCCATCACGAAGGCGGTCACGATTCGCATTCAGGCTGCCTGGCGTGATCTTGGCCAAGCTACGATGGAACGGATCGAGAAGGTTGTAGGCGAAAAGGACAAGGATCTCGCCGCGATTTTCAAGCGGCAGATGGAACATTTCTGGTCATTTCAGTGGTCCTCGTGTCCGCTGCCGGACGAGGGAAAGAAGGACGCCATCGTCAAACTGCTGCCGGAAAGTGTCTGGATAGGCCCCTTCCGATTCATCGACGATTCAAAGAACCTGCCCTATCCGGCCAAAGGCGAGGGCACACTCTATCAGGCGGCCCATGCCTTGGTGCAAGGTTATCTCGCCGCCGGCAAGCTGCGAAAGGAAGACGCCCGGTTCACCGAGGAAGACTTCGAGAAAGGCATCAAATGCCAGCTCCACGGCGACCTGGAGGCCCTGCGTTTCGATCACGCCAAGGCGAACGGCGACAAAAATCCGCGTCCTAAGGACGATCCTTTCTGGAATAAATTCCGCAATAATTGGCAAAAATACGGTCCTGCCGATTTCAAGGAGACGGAACGGATTTCCGCCGTGGCCATGGTGAAGCGGCTGGCCGGCCATATCACGGAGGAGATGCAAAGTCATCCCCTCAAGCCGCTCTTTGCAAGCCGGAAGCGTTTTTCCTCCACCACAGAGACCGCGCTCACCGACTGGTTTGGCGTGATGGAACAGACCATGCCTGAGGTCAGGAAGGAGCTGGGTGACAACTGGAAGGCAAAACTCGCCCAGTATGTCCACGAGGTCGGGGCCGAGGGCGACGAGGACCAGGAAGGATATGAAATCGAAAAGGTGACACTGGAAGAACGAAGCGTCTGCCGCCGGATCATTCGGGATGGCGAAAAGAAAGGAGTGAAAATCCTCGACCCGGATCGCTACTACGCCATCCTGCTCATGGACGGCGACAAGATGGGCAGCCTGGTGAACGGCGAAACCCTCGCCAGCCGCTGGAACACGGTGCTTCATCCCTCCCTTGCCGAGCGTCTCGCCAGACCTGATTTCGCTAAAAACTTCCGTGAATTCTGGCAAAAGTGGCTGCCCAAGCAGAGGCTGCTCAGCCCCTCGATCCACGCGGACATCTCCGAGGCCCTGGGCGACTTCGCCCTGTGCTCGGTGCCGGCCATTGTCGAAAGGCACCGTGGCACCCTCATTTACGCGGGCGGCGACGATGTCTGCGCCGTGCTGCCGGTATCCACCGTGCTTTGTGCGGCCCGTGAAATCGCCGCGGCCTGGAACCATGGTTTCGTAACGCTGAACGGCAAGGCCGCCGCCGTACCGCTCTCCGGCACCTGGCGGCCTGGGCTGGAGCGGCTCGCCATTCATCTTGGCCAGGGCAAGGACATCTCCATCTCCGCCGGCATCCACATCGTGCACCATAAGCAGCCTCTTACCGGGGCCATCCGCCGGGCGCATCAAGTCCTAGACCTGGCCAAGGAGCAGGGAGGCAGGAACGCGGTGGCGCTCGAACTCGCCAAGCGGAGCGGCGGCAGCCGGCTCTTCATCGCCAAGTGGGACGAAACACCTCTGCCCGCCTTGGAGCTTGGCAATCCGTTCGCCGGGCATCCCTTGGTGAACCATTTCGAGGCAGTGACCCTGGGGTTCGGCGCGGTGGTCAAGCCCATCAGCGGCTCGCTCATTTACCGGCTGGAGGAGTTCCGTCCAGGACTCGAAGCGTTACTTGCGGATTCCCCGAACCAATTGACGAAACTACTGGCCACCCAGGTGAAGCGGGCCAGCGGGGAAAAGGACGAGGAAAAACTTTATGCCCAGGCAGCCCGGCTGGCAGCCCTCATCGCCCGCAAGCACAAAAATGGCAAACCGGAAATCGAAACCGAGCCGCTGGCCATGGCCCGCTTTCTCGGGCCGGCCATGGGACGGTTGGGAGGTGAAAAACATGACGAATAACATCAAACAGTGGCTTGAGATCGACCCGTTAGACACCCTCTTCTTCCGGGGTAGCGAGCCCATGATGGCCGGGGAAAACCACGAGGTGCGGACTGTGTTCCCGCCCATGCCGTCTACCATCGTGGGCGCGCTTCGCGCTGCCATCCTCGCCCAGCGCGGCGGTCTAATCGAGTTTCTGGGCCATGAAGGAGACGACCCGGCTCTAGCCGCCCTTCCCCTTCTCGGCAATGCGGCAAAGTCGGGCTTCGCCGTGGCCGGTCCCCTCATCGAGGCCGAAATCAGCGACGATGCACAGGAAATCTTTCTACCGGCGCCAGCCCATTGGTTTGGAGAGGAAAACAAGACAAAAGACGCCATGAGCGTCTGCGTGGCTAAGGCCGGCCTTAGTGAAGCCGAAACCCTCGGCCTTGCGGGCAGCAGCCCCTTTCCGCTGCTGTTCGAGTCCCCCCAGACTACGGCCATGAAAAATCTGCATGGCTTCTGGGCCAACCCGGCCGCTTTCGCCGCTGTGAACCACGTAGACTGCCCCATCCCCTTGGTTGACGACCTCAGGAAGGTTCAGGCCGGAAATTCTGTCCTGCTCCGGCCGGACGCCCTGTTCGGCCGGGAGCCGCGCACCGGCATCGCCCTCGATCTCGCCCCCCGGCGGGTGAAAAAGGGCCATCTTTACTCTACCACCCATGTACGGCTTATGGCCGGCGCAAGGCTGCTCGTCGGGCTTTCGTCGGGGCTCGCCCCTTCCCATCTCGACAGCGAAGGACTCTTGCAGCTTGGCGGCGAGCAGCGGCTCTCCCGTTACCGGCTGCGGCAAGAAAAGGTGGCACTTCCGATCCCAGCCACGGATTGGGCCATGGCGCTCGCCCCCGTGGAGTTCGGAGCCCTGCGGCAGGCCGGGCTTCTCGACCGCCCCCGCGCCTCCGGCCCGCTCCTGCGCATGGCGGGCTGGGATATGAAAACACGATTTCATAAACCGACCATGGCCTTCCTGCCCATGGGAACCGTTATCAAAACAGGGGATGCGGCCGCCGCGCTTCCCTTTGGTTTCATCGCCATTTAACCGGACAAGGAGGATCAAACGATGCTGTTCGATAAAACACTCACCGATCTTTGTATGCTGTACTGCGTCACCTCACTGCACGCCGGCGCCGGCCAGGCCGTGGGCGCGGTGGATTTGCCCATCCAACGGGAGCGCCACACCGGCTGGCCCATGGTGCAGGCATCCGGCGTCAAGGGCGCCTTCCGGGACTGGTTCCACCGCTATTACGCGGCCAACCCGGACAAGAATTGCGACAACGCCGCTGCTCAAGCCGAGGAACTGACCAGGAAGGTCTTTGGCCGGGAGGAAGGAAGAGAAATCAAGGAAGGGGGAGAAAAGGAGACAGGCCACGCCGGGGCTATCGCCATGACCGATGCCCGGATTCTCCTCTTTCCGGTCCGCTCCAACGTGGCGCCCTTTGTCTGGGTAACCTGCCCGGCGGTGCTCTCGCGGCTGGCCAAGGACCTGAAACTCACCCCGGTGGACATTGAAGCTCCAACGGTCAAGATCGTCAAGGATGAATGCCTGCTTGTTTCGGGCGAGATGGCAGACGACAATAAGGAGATCATCCTTGAAGATTTGGTAGTGAAACCAGGCAAGGATGACGCTGCCGCCGGGGGACTGAAAACCCTGTTCTGCAAACTGGCGCCGGCAGCGGACCGGGTGCTTGTGGTCTCGGACGAAAATTTCTCCTTCCTGGTCCGCACCGCCACCGAGGTGCAGCCACAGATAGCCATTGATATAGAGAAAGGCACCACCAAGGAAGGTTCTCTCCGCTACCAGGAACTGCTCCCCGCTGACGCCGTGCTCTACACCTTGGTCTTCTATGGCAACGAGCGCCGGAACGGCGGAACCAAGGCGAATGTCATTCAGGGCTGCGTCAAGGCGGCCATCTCCACCCATGTGCAGCTAGGCGGCGACATTACCATGGGCCGAGGCATCATGGAAGTAACTTGGCTTCCAAATGACAAGGAGGTGATGGGATGAATACGATTGCCCAGAAACGTTCGGCCTTTGCCTTGCGTGAACTCAAAAAAGTGACCCCGGGGGATCAAGAGAAGTTCAAGAAACTTTCCGCTGGTCTTCCAGCCATGATTCTCCAGAACGGGCTCGGCCACAGCTTGGCCTTTCTACTTGCCAAAGGCAAAGGAGAGCATATAGCGGCCTTCGACATGATAGCCGCCTGGTTGCAAGACCAGATGGTCGTCAAGGACACCAGTCACGGCAAGGTGGTAGCCGAGCTTTCCGATATCCCCCAGGGTGCCTACCTGCGCGGCCAGGAAGAGACGCTCAAATTCCTGGAATGGGTGAAGAGGTACGCCAATGCCGGCATATTTAAGTGAGGTGAGCCATGGCTAACGAAACTCAAGCGATGAGACCTGTAAGCAAGGCTGTCAATGACGCGCTCGGCAAGTTGAAGCTGCCATCCGGTCCCTTCAATTTTGGCCTTTATTTCAACAAGTGGATGTATGTCGTGGATGGGCGTTACTGTCAGGAGCGCCTTCCCGATAAAGGCTGGGCATGCTGCGGAGCGGATGAAACAAAACTGGTGCGGAATAGGGAGAAGGTCTGCGACCCGAATCAACTTCTGGACAACCTTGATGTATCCATCTGCCTTTTCAACAGGGACCAAAGTTACCGGCGCAAACTGCCGAAAGAACAACGGGGAAAGGATGGCAACATATCGTACAAGGAAGACGAAAGCGCGATTTCCATGGCTGAAAAATGGGACTGGGAGAAATCGGAAAAACTCCTCAAAGCCAAGCACGTTTCCCTCGACAAGAGCGCGGTGGCTTACCACCAACTTGGCTATGAGGTGCTCACCTGCCGGGCGCGGCTGCTCTCCTCACTGGTCATCGGCCTTGGCAACGAGCATCCCACGGAAAAGGGATTCCGTTTCGACTGGACCCTGGGGGTGCCCTTCATCCCCGCCACCGGCCTCAAGGGGGTGGTGCGCCTCGCCTTTCTCGTGAACCGGCTCAACGAACTGGACGAGACAGCGGCAAGGACTTTCTGGGGGCGGATTACCAAGGGGCTCCTCGAAGACGACGCCAAAAAGCTCTTTGGCTGCAGTGAGGACGCGAAAAACGGCCAGCGAGACCAGCGGGGTGGCATCGTATTTTTTGACGCCTACCCGGAGGAACTGCCCCGGTTCGCCCCGGAGATCATGAACTGCCACTATCCTGACTACCTGAACAAGCAGGCGGAGCGCGGCCCCACCGAGGACCAGCAGCTTAATCCGCAGAAATACTGGGCGGTCAGCCCCTGGCTTGACAAAGATCGGAAGAAACCCCTTCACTTTATCTTCCGGATGCTCGTTCCCAAGAAGCTGACTGACGGACCGTACAACGAGAAATTCCGTGACGCCCTCCAGGATGCACTATATGTCCACGGCCTGGGCGCCAAGACCGCCATTGGCCATGGGCGGTTTAACGCCATTTTCCCGCAGGGGGAAGCAAGTAAAAATCCTTCCGGTCAGACGGCGAACAACACACCGGCCCATAGCATCACCGATTCACCGCTTCCTGCAGGACATGAAGCGGTGATGAAGGAAAAATTGGACTCCTTCCGAAACGGACTGCCCAAGGCCCAGGATCTGGCCAGCCGGATGGAAGAGATTGTTAAAAAAATCCGTACTGAGACGGACGAAACCCTTCGAAAAGAGATGTGCCAAATTCTTCTCGACTTGGCCCGCGCGGACAAAAAGAAGTTCAAGGCCGCGGTCAAGGACGGCAAGCAGTGGGCCAAAAAACTCATCGACCTGTGCAAGGAACAGGAGGTAGAATGATCAACATCAGCAAACAAGTCACGTATTGATCGAGGAGGCTATCAAATGGCTGACATCGCAATTCACCGCATAGCGCATCACTATCTGCAACGTCTCATTGGTCTGGGGGTCCCTGTCGTCCGAGGTGTCATTTTCGGTTCCCACGCCCGAGGAACGGCAACTGCGTGGAGCGCGATCTGCTTGTAGTCTCCCCTCGATTCGACGCTCCCCGTACCAGGGAAGACTTGAATATGCTTTGGCGGATCGCTGCCCACGAGGATTCCCGAATCGAGCCCATTCCCTGCGGCAGTATCGAGTGGGAAAGAAATGAGGAAAGCGCCATCATCGAGGTTGCCCGCCGGCAGGGCGAAGAGGTTGACCTTCACTCCGATGAAAGGAAATAACCTCACCCCCTATGTTTTACAGCTAGGAAGACGAAGGTTATCTCGCCGATATACCTGATCTTGCCCTTTGTGCCGCTTTGGGAGAGACTTCGGAAGAAGCATTGACGGATTCCTCATTTTTTTCATGAACCGCCAGGAGAACGTCATCATGAAAACAAAACAGCAGATATTGGAACTTCTAGCAGCAAGCAAATCCGAACTGGAAAGGCGCTTCGGGGTGAAGAGCCTGGCGCTTTTCGGCTCCTATTCCCGCGGCGATATGACGCCTGACAGTGACGTCGATATCCTGGTGGATGTAGCTCCGGAAATCGGCCTTGAATTCGTGACGTTGGCCAACCGTCTGGAAAATCTTCTAGGCCTGCCGGTTGACTTGGTCTCCAAGCGAGCCCTTAAACCACGGGTCCACCAGAGCCTCAAAGGCGAGATTGAATATGTCTAAACGTTCGGAAACACTGTTGCTTGATGATATACGGGAAGCCATTGGAAAGATCCGGGAATATACATCCGGACTGGATCGAGAAGGGTTCGTTTCCTCCGGCATGGCTGCCGACGCCGTGGTGCGCAACATCGAAATCATCGGAGAAGCGGCGAACCGCCTTCCCGAGGAATTTGCCAGCCTGCATCCTGAAATCGAATGGCGAAAGATCGTTGGCCTGCGTCACCGGATTGTTCACCATTACTTTGGCGTGGACCTCGATATCATCTGGACAATCATCCGGAACGACTTGCCGATCCTGGAAAAATGGCTGACATCGCAATTCACCGTATAGCTCATCCATGATTGGGGTGATGTCCATGCGGAATTGCGGAATATTGTCCGATGAGGTTCAGATATATCGAGAGACGGACGAAACCCTTCGAAAAGAGATGTGCCAAATTCTTCTCGACTTGGCCCGCGCGGACAAAAAAAAGTTCAAGGCTGCGGTCAAGGACGGCAACAAGAAGTGGGCCAAAAAACTCATCGATCTGTGCAAGGAACTGGAGGTAGAATGATCAACATCAGCAAACAAGTCACGTATTGATCGAGGAGGCGCTCCGGAAAGACCTGGAAATGTATGAACGAATGCAAAGGAGGGAAAGCACAATGACCAAAGTTGAACTGATCTGCGAGCAAATCAAGGCGTTTCCGGAGCCAATTTTGCAGGAACTGTTGGACTTCATGGGTTATCTTAAGGAAAAACAGGCACGCGAAGGTCTCCGGGACTTGATGTTAGCGCAGGAGGACAGCCTTCGTGCCATCTGGGACAACGATGAAGATGAGGTGTGGAATGAAATTTGACCCTGGATGTGTTGTGCTTGTGTCCTTTCCTTTTTCAGACTTGCAAAATGCCAAGAAAAGGCCGGTGTTGCTTTTGACGGCTCCTGACAGTTACGGCGATTTCATTTGTCTGGCAATCACTTCAAGGGAACATCATGCAAATTCGGTGGTATTGAATCAAGATGATATGGCCGAAGGCGTGTTACCAAAATTAAGTTGGATAAGGACTGACAAAGTTTTTACCCTTTCACAGGGGGGAATCGTTAAGACTGTGGGGAGAGTAAAACGGGAAATAATCGAGCAATCCCTGGAAGGGCTTTGCAGTTCGGTTTCTTACCTCGGGTAGGGAAAAGATCTAATTAG
>CAZDYX010000062.1:0-832 GCA_964509775.1 uncultured Desulfobulbia bacterium
CCTATTCTCCCTTCAACACCGCGAGTCAAATAAACTCGCCGTAAAAAATCTCTGCTTGAGGAGGTGAAGGCTTATGGCCTCGCGGAACTGGTCCTCGTTCATGAACTTGGCCGTGATCTCCTCGTTCTGCTCCATGCGGTCGATAAAGAGTCCCTCCAGGGCTTTCAGGATATCCAGAAAGCTATGCCGCTCAAGGACCTCTTCCCAGAGGTAAGCGGTTTTGTAGCCGCCAAGGTTCTCCGGGTTGCCTGCGCCGCCTCCGCAGCCCTGTTGAATGGCAGAAAATAGGTGCTGCGACCCGCAAGTCGTGTGGCCATGTAGACCTCGTCTGTGTCCACGGCGAAGTGGACCAGCGTGCGTCTTTTGAACTGGAAAATCAGGTCAGCCGGATCACGGTCGTTCTTGTACTGCGTGACTGCATGCCGCCAGGTCTGTGCCGTCATGGGATTCTTCAATTCCACCGTGGCAACAGGGATGCCGTTCAGCGCCAAAGTCATGTCAAGCATATTGCCATGCTTGGCCGAGTAGCGGAGTTGGCGGGTCACGGTGAGCCGGCTAGCCGCGTAGAGCTTCTGGGTGTCCGGGTTCATAGCGCTCGCCGGGGCGAAGCAGGCTACGCGGAACAGCTTTCCAAAGCATTTAAAGCCGTGTCGCAGGACGGAGAGACATCCCTCGTGGTCGGAATTGAGCGCACGGCAGAGGTCGTCCAGCAAGATGTTCTCGGCCTTCTCCTTTTGGAGGTTGGCGAGATATTCCCATTCCTTGGGTTGGGTTGCCTGGATGAAAAAGATCACATCCTTCGGGAAGAGGCCGCGCTCCGGGTCGAACGCGT
>CAZDYX010000062.1:842-4264 GCA_964509775.1 uncultured Desulfobulbia bacterium
CTGTCGCCGTTTTCGTAGCCGCCTGCCATGGTCAGGTGGTGTTCAATGGTGGCCTCGAATGCCTTTTCGCTTGTTTGCTTCATTTGTTCGGTCCCAGGACAAACCGTGCTCGTTCATGTCAGAGCATCTCATAGGGGGTCACGCATTTGATGCCAAGGCCAATGCAAGCATTGGGAATCTTGATCCTTTTTGTTGAAGGCGATGCAACCTCATGAGTGACGACCGTGTGTTTGTGCGCCACGGCGTGGGCCACCAGATAATAGTCAGCGACTTGAAGAAATGTATTCACCGCAGCAGGCTCATAGCCTTGATTTGTCGTCCAGATGCTGACCTGACCGAGGGCTGGCAGTATTGAGGAATCAGGCTTCAGGAAGAAACCCGAACCGCGCTGTGCGGCCCAGGTCGCAAGATCATCGCCGCCGGCTTCTATTTCGTCGCCGACCTTCTCGATACTGAAAACCTTTTCCGCACTATTGTTCGTAATAAGCCAATCCCAGAAAGCAGGACAAAAATCAAACCCGTAGTGGAGGTTTTTCGCCTGTATAAACACATTGGCGTCAAGCAAGTAAGCCATCAGAACACCCCCAGGCTGTACCTGAGTTCTTGGAAGGTCGAAAACTTAAAGAATCCGAGCAAATGGTAGGCGTCCCGATGGAGTGTTTGACCTTCCAGTGTACTGATGACCAGTGCGCGGGCAAATCGCTTGCTGACCCTAGCGGCTTGTGTCAAATAGAAGTTTCCCCCACTCCCCTTTGGAATCGCGCGTAACCGTTCCAATTCCTTGTTAAAGGCCTCCCAGAGTTCTTTGCGGGACAGGCCGCCTATGTCATGGATTCGCCGTAGAATAACCAGTGTGCTCACCTTGAAATGGCGGACAAGACGGGACACCTCGATGCTCAATTCGGCATCCGGTTGATACTCGCCCCTAATCATGGTAAGAGGCGCCAAAAGCTCCGCGGCAACCTGGTTGCACCAAATCTCGACATGGTGCGATGGTAAAGAAACAGAACCTATGTCGGAGAGCGCCGATTCACCCAGCCAGAGATGAGCCAGTTCATGAGCGAGCGTGAACATCTGTGCGGCTTTCGTGTCCGCGCCATTGATAAAGACAAGGGGTGCCAGCTCATCGGCCAGCGCAAACCCTCTAAATTCTTCCGGGTCCAGCTTGCGCCGGTTGTTGCTGCCCACCACACCGTTGACCATTACCATCACCCCAAACTCATCCGCTTGAGCGATGAAACGACGTAAGGCTTCGGTCCAGGTTGGTAATTGTCGCCTCTCTTCGATATCAAACTTGAGTGCATGCCGGATATCCGCCGCAGTCGAAACAATGTCGCTTGTGAGATCAGCGGAGCCAACAAATGAAAGTGGCTTTTCGCCCATGGATCGAGCGAAATCGCGATACCACTCCTGGCGTTGCTGGCAGATATAGATTGTCTCAAGCAGATCGGGGCTGGGGGCTTCGAGGTATTCGTTGCCGATTGTGCGCAAATCGGGGATCGGCACGGCCTCGACCGGCGGTTCCGGGAGAAATAAGTAACCCACGGGCACATGGGTAGCCTTGGCAAAGCTTTCAAGCTGCTTGAGCGTCGGATGGACCTCACCTTGCTCCCATAGTTCGAGTTTCGGAAATTTACAGGCCAGACTAACCACCGGTTGTCGGGAGCGCATGCGTGCCCAGCGTAGCAATTCGGATTTGACTTCTACACGCATCAGTCGACCTCCTTACGAACGTCGATCTTGCCCGTTACTGCTGCGGAGATCAGGGCGGTGCGGTATTCGCGGAGCAACTTAATCGAGTTGCCGACCTTTTCGATCATAGCAATGATCCTCGCTGTCTCGTGGCCAAGGAAAGTAGCGATGGTATGTTGGCCGACTGGCGGTGGTACCGGCATAAATAAAGCCGCGATTGCCTCAACTGCAAGTCCTGGCTACGCAGCGGACTGTGAATATCGGTTTAGGTTCATAGTGCGAAGAAGTTCACCCAGCCATTGGGTTGAAATTTCACCGATTGGGGTAACTAGTGCCTGAACGGAAAGTCGGGTTGGAGCTGATCCAGCCTTGCTTGTATAGGTCCCATAACTCCCAGAAGTCCCATTATTCCCATAATTCCCAAAGGACTCAAGGGACCTAAAGGACCTAATATCCGTGAAACCCGAATTTCCGTTCAGGCACTAACTACTACCGCATGTTCTGAAGCCCAGAAACGGCCTCTAGCATAGTTTATACAGCCACAGAGGGCTCCCTGTCGCCCAATAAGAACAAGATCCCCTTCATGTGTGTATGACGATGTGTATCCCCTGAGTCCATTTCCTCCATACACGGGATATTCACCAGTGTCGTCTATCTCATACGCGGTGATTGATTCTCCACTGCGCAAGCAAGCCACGCGCTTCAGACGTTTTACCTTCCAATGCGCTGGAATCTCATCCAGCCATTCGATGCCGGAATCCTTCATCTTGGCGTTGGGATCAAGGCCCTTGGTGACGGCGTGGCTGATGAGGGCTGTGCGCTTTTCCTGGAGGAGTTCGATCTGTCGTTGCTTTTTCTCGATCAGCGTATCGATCCGCGCCGTCTCGCGATCAAGAAAGGCTGCGATGGCGCGCTGCTCCTCGAGTGCGGGATAGGCGATGTGCTCGATGTCCTGGCCCTTGACCATCATGTCCGAGCCGCAGATGGCGTAGGCCTGGGCGTTGTAGTCCTGTCCGAAGACTTCCAAACGGGCGTCGGGGTTAAGCTCGCGCACGTAGTCCTCAGCCACTGACAGCATACCGCCCGTCCCGCAGGCCGGGTCGTAAAGGGTCTTCACGATTCCTTTGGTAGTGAGAACATCACCGTCCGGCATAAAGAGGAGGTTAACCATCAGGCGAATGACCTCACGAGGCGTGAAATGATCGCCGGCCTCCTCGTTCGATGCCTCGTTGAACCGCCGGATGAGCTCCTCGAAAAGGTAACCCATCTCGATGTTCGAGACGACGTGCGGATGCAGGTCGATATCACAGAACTTGGACACAACCAGATAAAGCCGGTCAGCCTTGTCCAGCTTGGCGATGTGCTCCTCGAAGCCGAAATGCTCGATGATCTCGCGGGCGCGGGTGGAGAAGCCCTTGATATAGTTGGTCAGGTTGGCGGCAATGCTGTTCGCGTCACCCTTGAGTTTTTCGAAGGTGTAACGGCTGTTGTTGTAAAAAGGGACGCCGGTGACGCGGCAGAGAAGGGGTTCGATGTTCTTGACCTTGCCTCCCAAAAGTTTCTTTTGCTGTTCGAGTACCTTGTCCTTGGTAGGTTCCAAGACGCAGTCGAGACGGCGAAGAACGGTCATGGGAAGCATAACGTCCTTGTACTGGTTCGGACGGTAGGGTCCGCGGAGGAGATCGGCGACCGACCAGATGAAGCTGACTTTCTCACTGAAGTTGTTCATG
>CAZDYX010000062.1:4274-12891 GCA_964509775.1 uncultured Desulfobulbia bacterium
ATCCTGGCCCAGGTCCGCGAAATCAATCATGGCGGCAGGCAGCGTCAACTTGCCTCGTTCGATTATCTTTTCGCAGAAGGCTTAGTTGGGCCTTGGCGAGCTTCGACGGTTCGGATTGTCCGTTTTCCCACCGGTTGACGGTCGCGTAGCTCACACCGGGATAAAGTTCAGCCACCGGCGTCTTTGATCCACCTCCTTGAGGATGACCTCGATCAACTGCCCCATCTGAAAGGAGCTTTTTCGGTTGCGGCCGATGAGGCGGTGGAGTTTTTCGTCCAGATGAAATTTTCCATGAAGGTCCCTGGTCGCCACGGCGCCGCTCACAAAATAATCGGTGAGCTCGACGAAGAAACCGAAACCGGAAAAGCCGGAGACCACGGCGGAAAAGGTCTCGCCGATCTTATCCTTCATGAAGAGTATCCGCAGCCGGTCGTTTATATCCCTTTCCGCGTCTATCGCCACCCGTTCTCGTTTCGACAGGAAATCGCCGTCCTGATCGAGGGAGGTATCGTTTTCCCCGCCCGAAGAAGATCCTTTTCGGCTCTGCCCCAGATAATCGATCAGGGCTCGGTGGACCAGGAGGTCCGGGTAGCGGCGGATAGGAGAGGTGAAATGGGTGTAATACGAGGCTGCCAGACCGAAATGGCCCAGGTTATAGGGTGAATAACGGGCCTGTTTCATGGTGCGCAGGAGCAGGTTGTTCACAATATATTCCTTGGGGGTGTTGGCGACCAGGGCGAGGATCCTGCCAAACCAGGCCGGCGAGCCCGGGTCCTCGTCGGGCAGGCTGAGGACCATGGCCTTCGCGGCCTCCTCGAATTCGGCGATCTTCTGGGGGTCCGGGGTCTCATGGATCCGATACAGGGCCGGAAAATTGTATTCGGACAGGGTCGCGGCCACCGCCTCATTGGCGGCGAGCATAAATTCCTCGATAATCTTGTGGGAGAGTTGCCGTTCCCGCCTACCGATGGTGCTGATCTTTCCGTTCGAATCAATAATGACCTCTGCCTCGGGCAGGGTAAAACCGATACTGCCGCGGTTCATTCGGACCCGCTCCAGGAGCCCGGCAAGTTCCGCCATAAAGCGAAGAGGTTTGGCGAGGGATTGGTGGGTCTTGCGGAGACTTGAGTCCTTGTCCGCGAGGATTTTGGTTACGATCGTATACGTGAGCCGCTCCTGGCTGCGGATAATGCTCCTGGTGAATCGTTTGGCGACGAGGATTCCTTCGTGGTCAAAATCAAGGATTGCGGTCAGGGTGAGGCGGTCCTGGTGGGGAACCAGACTGCAAAGATCGTTTGAAAGACGTTCCGGCAGCATGGGGAGCACCATGGTGGGGAAATAGACGCTGGTCCCCCGGGAGTATGCCTCCTGATCAAGGGGTGTCCGGGGTTGAACGTAGAAGCTCACATCGGCAATGGAGACAAAAAGCCTGAATCCCTCACGGTTTTTTTCTATCGCTACAGCATCGTCAAAGTCTCTTGCGGTCTCGCCGTCGATGGTGACGTGAGGAATCTTTCGCAGGTCTTCCCGGTCAGGATCAAGACCAACCCCGGCCGAAAGGGATTTGCTCTGCGTCAATGCCGCCGGGGAAAACTCGCGGGGGAGGTCATGCCGGCGGATCACCATCTCGGTCTGCACCGCGAGTTCGTTGGGATCGCCCAAGACTTCGAGGATATGTCCCTCCGGATTGCCGATTCCCTGATAGCCGGGGGAAATGATCTCGGCAACCACAACCACACCGTTTGCCGCTCCCCGGGAGTTTTCCCGGCGAACGAGGATATGAAAGGGGAGATTGACATCCTCGGGGATGACCAGGCCGGTCTTTCCACCCCCCTGATATATCCCGATAATTTTTTGGGCGCCCTGGATGAGGGCAAGTATGGCGTCGGACCTTTTTCGGTCCCTTGATCTCTTGGCAGAGTCAAAAAGACGGGGCGTTGATCTTCGGCGATGTTTGTGGTCTGGCGAATGTTGGGTATAACGTTTTTTGCTGGGTTTCAAAGGAGTATCCTATTGCCGAGATTGACGATGGGCATGATAATTTTTGACAGCATGCCGGTTGCTGCAAGGAGTATGAAAATAATGATCCCGAACCGTTCCAGACGGGCATAGGAGGCGGCAAGTCGGGGCGGCATAAACCTCATCAGGATCTTGCTGCCGTCGAGCGGAGGAATGGGCAGGGAGTTAAATACCGCCAGCACCATGTTGATCCAGACGCTCGCGATGACCATTTTAAGGAGCGGGTCGGCGATGAAAAAGGGAATCATCTGAATCATGGGGAGCAGTATCCGAACCAGGAGGGAACTTAATACGGCAAGAATGATGTTTGCTCCGGGGCCGGCCATGGCGACAAACAGCATATCCTCCCGGGGATTTCTTAGGTTCGCTGCATTGACCGGCACGGGTTTAGCCCACCCAATATTGGCCACAAAGAAAAAAATTATGCCCAAGGGATCAAGATGCCGCAACGGATTTAATGTCAGCCGGCCATGGAGCCGGGCGGTATTGTCACCCAATCGATCCGCCACCCAGCCATGGGCGACTTCATGACAGGTGATTGCAAAGAGAAAGGGCGGGGCGAGCACGGCAAATTCCTGGATCTGATGATAGATGTTCATGGTCATGGTTGACTCTTTTGCTGGGGTGATATTCCGTGGGGGAATGGGTAATGAAGCTTGATAAAATTTATCTCTTCCTCTCGCGTGCGGACATCTCCATCCAGTTTTGCCTCCAGAAGATGGGACAGGATGGTTTTATAAAGGGGACCAGGGGTATACCCCATATCTTTAAGATCTATCCCGGTGATAAGGGTTTTGGTGTTGCGGAGATTGGTCACATAGAGAGACGCTGCCTTTTGTGCCTTCTCGGACTTGGAAATGGCCATGACGCAAAGGATCCCTTCGGTGCTCATGCCCTGGAAAAGCCAATAGATTTCGCTCGACCGGAGAAGGGCACGACGGTAAAGGGTCCGGAGAATTTTTTCTGCCAAGGCCTTTTCCCGGATAAGTGCATTTTGAAACCGGGGGGGAACCTCAAATCGTTTACAGAATAATCGCAGCCCTTTTAGGGGAATATACCCAAAGAGGACCAGAAGATACAGCATCCATGCCTGACACGGTTTTTCCAGATAAAGCAGCCGGTGCCACGATAACACCCGTTGGGCCTCGGAAAGAATTTTTTGGGTTCTGGCGTCAATCCTAAGGTCAGGATGGATATACTTGGCCAGATCGAATTCGGCCATCCGCAAAAGGGCAGGGATCGGGTCTTCCTCGGAGAGGATAAGTCGCAGTTCCTCAAAAAAACGGCGGCCCGAGAACCGATGGAAGAAGTTCATCTTGACCGCGTTTTTTATGAGTTTCTCCGTATGCTTGCTGATGCGGAAACCCATGCGATGTTCAAAGCGGATCGCCCGAAAGACCCGGGTGGGGTCTTCCACAAAGCTTAAATTGTGGAGAACCCGGATCTGGCGATCCTTGATGTCCTTCTGGCTGTGGAAGAAATCGACCAACATCCCGAATTTGTCGGGGTTTAAGTGGATGGCCAGGGCATTAAGGGTAAAATCACGGCGGTAGAGATCAAGTTTTAAGGAACTTAACTCCACCGTTGGCATGGCAGCCGGGTATTCGTAATATTCAAGACGGGCGGTTGCGACATCGATGTGAAAACCATCGGGCATGATAACAATGGCGGTGCCGAATTTTTCATGGGTCCGGACCGATACCCCAAAATGTTTGGCCAGTTGTTTGGCAAAGGCGATGCCGTCTCCCTCGATAACGATATCAAGATCCGGATTCTTCTTGTGCAGCAAAAGGTCCCGGACAAATCCACCCACGGCGAATGACCGGTCATGGTTTTCCGCGGCCACCTCACCTATAGTCCGCAGCAAGGTGATGATTTTTTTGTCAAGACACTCGATCAGCAGCGAATTTATATTTTTATACCGTTCTCCTCCGGGCATCTCATCCAGGGCCAACATGTCCTTGGGCAGATGGGCAGGATCATTGACTAAAAGATTTAAGAGATCCGTACGGGTAATGACCCCCTTTACCTCGGTGCCGTCCACCACCGGCAGAAAGCGTTGGCGGCTCTCAATGATGACCTCCTCTATTTCCGTCAGGGTGGCGCTCGAAGGCAGGGTGATACATTCGGTGGTCATATATTCACTCACCGGCAAATGCCCGAGTTTATGAAAAATCGCCTTTTCTATGACCCGCCGGGAGATGAGGCCCTGAAGTTCCCGATGACCCTTCATCACCGGCAGCACGGTGATGTTGTATCGGGTGAGGATCTGATTGGCCTCGTTGATTTCGACCTCCGGTTCCACCGAGATGACCGGGGCGGACATGAGTTCTGCGGCCGTATTGCGGGGCCGCACCTGGTTATGGAGGAGGCCGACGAGTTTTTCCTCGGTCTCGACAAGGGTGAAGTTCCTGATGGTGGCTGATGCGGCCGAGGCATGGCCGCCGCCGCCGAATTCGGCGGCTATTTCTCCCACATTCACCTCTGGAACCCGGCTTCTGGCAATGAGATAGACCCGATCTCCCATATGGGAAAGGGCAAAAAGGACATTCAGGTTTTCCATCTCCATAAACCGGCGGACCAGCAATGAGAAGTCATCCACATACTCGGATACTACGGTCTTGGCGATCACGATATCGATGCCTTGGATGGTGTAGGTCTGGGCCGATTTTATGAGTTCATGGAGAAGGCTGATCTGGTGGGTGGTCAATTCATGGGAAATAAAATGGGAGATGGTGTAGACATTGGCGCCTTTTGAAAGAAGAAATGCCGCCGCCTCCAGGTCGTCCGGCGTGGTCGAGGCAAAGGTGAAGGAGCCGGTATCCTCATAGATGCCGAGGGCAAGCAATGTTGCCTCTTCCGGGGTGATCGGGATGTTCTGTTCCCTGAAGATCTGGGTGAAGATGGTGGCCGTGGCCCCCACCTTTTTAATGACTTCATGCTGACCGTGGATGTCATCGGCGCTGTTGGGGTGATGGTCATAGATGTGGATTTCGATCCCCGGATTGGTGAGACACTGCGAAAAACTGCCGATCCGTTCGGCCTGATGGGTATCGACAACAATAAGGCGTCGTATTTCCTTTAAGGGGATTTTCCGTAATTTTTCAAAATCATAGAGGTATTGGAGTGATTGGAGAAAAAAATCCCGCAGATTTTTCTCCTGGGATCCGGAAAAGGCTATGATTGCCTGGGGATAGAGTTTTTTGGCGGCGATCATGGAGGCGAGGGCGTCAAAATCCGCATTGAGATGGCTGGTGATAACTTCCATGCCTCTAGGACCGAGGATGAAATCGTTGATGGATGCTTTTCAAGCGGGTGGTGTCCACATGGGTATAGATCTGGGTGGTGGCGATATCTGCAAGAACGAGAATGAGTTGGACGGCACGGAGATCAGCACCACCTTCGAGAAGATGGGTGGTAAAGGAATGCCTGAGAACATGGGGGCTGATGTGTTTATTAACCCCGGCAACGAGCGCTGTCTCCTGCACAATCTGCCAGAAGCGCAGGCGGGTCATGGCATGCGCCTTTCGGGTGACAAAGCAGAAATTGCTTTTTTTCCCCTGGAGCAGATAGGGACGGGCATCGCTAAGATATGTCGTCAGGCGCTCCTTGGCCTCTTCGCCAAAGGGAACCAGCCGTTCCTTGGAACCCTTCCCCATCACCCGCAGAAAACCCACGCTAAGATTAAGTGCGGAAACCGGGAGCCTCACCAGCTCGGTAACCCGCAGTCCGGAGGCATAGAGGAGATGCAACATGGCGTTGTTCCGCACCGAAAGAGGATCAGAGACATCGAGCGTATTGAGAAGCAGGTCCACCTCGTTAAGGTTAAGGGTAAAGGGCAGACGTTTTTTCGGTTTGGGGAGATCTATGAGTCGGGCAGGATTGTTTTCCTGTACCCGTTCTGCGAGCAGATAGTGGAAAAAAGATCGGATTGTAGAGAGCTTGCGGGCAACAGTTCGTTCTATATTGCCGTTTTTCCGGCAATGAAGGAGGTAATTTCGAATATGGTGGCTCTCGATTTCAGCGGCTTCGATAATATTATTTGCTGTCAGGTACGTAATAAAGGAATAAAGATCGTCGGCATATGATTGAACGGTATTGAGGGCGAGCCGCCTCTCCACTGAAAGGTAATGGAGAAAAAGGTCTTGATAGGCAGAGAGGGTAGTATTCCCCTTTCCCTTTTCGTGCATCATATCCGTCTGCCGCAGGCGCCTTGTCCCGAAACTAACCCCCATGCCCCGAGGGCACAACGAACAATGAAAATGGAATCCAGGAGTCAGGAGTCAGAATTCAGAATCAGAAATAGAGAGCCTCGCGAACCCCCTCCTGAATTCTGAATTCTGGATTCTTCATTTTCATATAAACCGCACTACAGCATCGGTTCCGGGGCGTCCGGGGGATTAACCCTTGTCTGACCGCGCAATCAGCTTGCGCAGTTTTCTCTTTGCCTCTGCCTGCTTCCGTCGCTTTTTGACACTTGGCTTTTCGTAATATTCGCGTCTCTTAAGTTCCTTTTTAATGCCATCCAGTTGGAGCTTTTTTTTCAACATACGAATGGCTTGCTCAATATCGCCTCTTACTTCTACTTCAATGGACATCGTATCTCCAGCCTTGCAATGAGTTATTCTTTGGACATATTCAATTATTTATTCAATTACATAAAAATGAACCACTATATATAGAAAAGCATCGTTTGTCTGTCAATTGTTTTTTGAGATCTTATCTGTTCATCAAAGAAAAAAAATCGGCATTGGTCTTGGTGCCCTTTATTTTGTTCAGCAGAAATTCCATGGCCTCCACCGGATTCAGAGGGGAGAGAAGCTTTCTCAAGATCCAGACCCGGTTTAATTCCTCCGGATCCTGGAGAAGCTCTTCCCGCCTGGTTCCGGATCGGTTGATGTCAAACGAAGGGAAGATACGTTTGTCAGACATCTTTCGGTCGAGCAGGATTTCCATGTTTCCCGTTCCCTTGAATTCTTCAAATATGACCTCATCCATTCGGCTCCCGGTATCGATGATGGCTGTGGCAATGATGGTGAGACTGCCACCCTCTTCGATATTTCTGGCCGCGCCGAAAAATCTTTTAGGCCGGTGGAGCGCGTTCGAATCAACACCGCCGGACAGTATCTTGCCGCTTGGCGGCACAACGGTATTATATGCCCGGGCAAGCCTGGTTATACTGTCAAGCAGAATCACCACATCCCGTTTGTGTTCCACCAGGCGCTTGGCCTTTTCGAGCACCATTTCCGCCACCTGAATGTGGCGTTGGGGCGGCTCGTCAAAGGTCGAACTTATCACCTCTGCATTCACATTCCTCACCATATCGGTGACTTCTTCCGGTCGTTCGTCAATAAGGAGAACGATGAGGATGATCTCTTTGTGGTTATGGGTGATGCTGTTGGCAATATCTTGGAGAAGGATGGTCTTGCCGGTTTTCGGAGGTGCGACAATGAGACCGCGCTGGCCCTTGCCTATAGGAGAAAAAAGCTCCATTATGCGGGTGGAAAAGTTGTTCGGATCATACTCGAGGTTGATCCGCTCTTCCGGATAGAGGGGGGTAAGGTTGTCGAAGAGTATCTTATCCCTCGCCAGTTCAGGGGTTTCATAATTCACCCCTTCAACCTTCAGGAGGGCAAAATAGCGCTCCCCTTCCTTGGGAGGACGGATCTGGCCTTCAATGGTATCCCCGGTGCGGAGATTGAGACGCCGTATCTGAGATGGCGAAACATAGATATCATCCGGCCCCGGGAGGTAATTATAGTCCGGAGCACGCAAGAATCCGAAACCATCGGGCAGGACTTCCAGTACCCCACTACCATACACTTGGCCATTTTTCTCGGTTTGGGCCTGCAAAATAGCGAAAATCAGCTCTTGCTTTCGCATGCCGCTGAAATCTTCCACCTTGTATTCCCTGGCAAGTTTCGTCAGTTCGCTGATCTTCTTTTCCTTCAACTGCGCTAGGTTCATCAAAGACAATCTCCTTTCTTCCATTATCATCGGCAACTAATTGCTAACAGCTATCCGCACTGGTCGTAAATAATCGCTCGCAATAAGATGTCCCGCCGCCGCGATTGTAATTGTAACTATTTATTATTTCGGACAGGCTTTGATATTTCGACTTGTTACGAGACCATCAGTATTGGCTTGGATGTCATTACAATATAGGGCCCACGGCAATTCTGAAACTTGCATGCATTTACGTGGCATTTCGAAGAATCGGTATTATGAAAGGCTGTAAAAAGATCATCACCCCAGGTAGGGCGGGTTGTTTGATTGTCGGAACTATTCGTTTTCTATATTGAATCAATCAGGTAGGATGATTGGGCTGATCTTGTTGAATAACTTTATTTATTTAACATAATTTATTCGTCGTTTTCCTGTCAAGCAGTTTTTAGTCCTCATATAGGGAGGATCTTTACCGATAACCCCTTCAAAAGAGAATAAATAAAGTGGTGTCTTCCCAGACCGCAATAAAAAAATGATAAAACCCGAACCCCGAATCTTATTTTTTTCGGTTTGCTTTCTCTGTAAGTTGTGTCAATATTGGGCATGGTTCAATAGGTTCCACGTTCAAGGTTCCAGGTTTAGAGGATGGTGG
>CAZDYX010000063.1:0-5302 GCA_964509775.1 uncultured Desulfobulbia bacterium
CAGTGTTCATTACGATATTCACCGAGTCAAACCGCAACGCGGTTTTGTAACAAAGCCCAAGGTTGGCGCACCGTGCCTACCTTGGGATATCAGTTGAGCCAACCATCTACCCCAACGGGGTTGTGTCCGGATAGGAGCACGAATTACGAAAAAAGAGACACAACCCCGTTGGGGTAGGATTCGGGGTGGGCACATTACCCAGGGTAGCGCCTTCGGCGCCAACCCTGGGCTTGTTTGACGGAATCCCGTTGGGATTCTCGCGACCCGCTATTTTGGGCCTTGATCATCGCTTCGGCCAGTATTCATTACGAGTTGTGAGTTTTAAACCGTTAGTTTTGAGAAAACCCGCAGCATTCACAACTCAAAGCTCAAAATACATCTTTCAGGACCATATGGCTTATACATTGGCCCAAACAATGATCAAGTCCATTGTTCCATTCTTGATTGAGAGTCAAGAAGGTTTTTTTAGTCTTGACAAAGACTTTTATGGGTTGCCATAATTCAAATAGTTGAATAATTTGATAACATGCATGTAAAATGAAGTTTGTTAGCATTAACCGGTTAACCCGATAACATTACGATGCGCGATTTGAAGTTGCCGAAGATAAGCCTACCAAAGTTAAGTTTCTCTTTACCGGATTTCGCTTTTTTTAAGCAAAAAAAGCTATCATTAGGTCTAGATATCGGATCCCATTCGGTCAAGATGTGCGAACTGGCAGAGATCCCCACCGGCTATAAGCTCTTGAGCCTTGGAAATGCAAGGATCCCGCCGGGTGCTGTTGAAGACGGAGTATTACAGGATCCTGATGCGGTTGCAAAGATCATTTCTGCCCTTGCTAAGAACCTTAAAGTCTCGGGACAAAAAGTCGCATTTTCGATTTCCGGTTATTCGGTGATAGTAAAAAGGATAAATCTTACGGTAATGCCACCAGATGCCTTGGAAAAACATATTGTTGCTGAGGCAGAACAATATATCCCCTTTGATATTGATGATGTCTATCTCGACTTTCAGGATCTTAAGACCAATACGCCAGACGAAGATCGTACAGATGTAATGCTTGTTGCGGCCAAAAAAGATGTGGTTGATGCCTATCTCACTATGCTTAAATCGGCGGGCTTAAAAACCACAGTGATAGATATTGATGCCTTTGCCCTGGAAAACGCCTTTGCTGCAATATGGAAGGAACAGGGAGACAATATTGGCCTCGTTGATATCGGTGCCTTAAAGATAAACCTCAACATCCTAAGCCGGGGTACTTCTATCCTTACGAGGGATATCGTTTTGGGCAGCAGGCAGCTTACGGAAGAGATAGGTACCCGTTTGGGTATAAGTCAGGAGGATGCAGAGGCCATAAAGATAGGGGCAATGCCTGTAGGAGATAGAGCTAAAGAGATCGAAGATATTTTTTCAAACGTATGTTCTCAATGGGTCGCTGAGATCAGAAGGGCCATTGATTTTTATTATGCCAATAATCCGGATGAATTGTTGGCGAAGTTGGTGTTGAGCGGCGGGGGCTCAAAGGTTCAGGGGTTTGCACAATATTTGAGCAAGCAAATAAATATCCCGGTGGAAAATTTTAATCCCTTTAATAATATTGTTTTTGACAAGCAGATGATAAACCCCGAATATTTGTCCTCAATAGGCCCGGAAATGGCTATTGCCATGGGACTGGCCACCAGACCGGTGGCATTTTGAAGACAGAAGTCAGAATTCAGGAGTCAGAAGTCAGAATCACGAATAGAGAGCCTTTCCATTCCCCTCCTGACTCCTGAATTCTGTCTTCTGGATTCTTCATTTTCATATAAACGGTTACAGAGAAACTCGCGGTCATGATTAGAATCAACCTGTTGCCTGTTCGAAAGATTCAGAGAAGACAAAAGACCTATCGGGAATTATTAATAGGTGCTGTGTCGGTGGTGACACTTTTTGTCATAGTGGGTCTAATAAGTCTACAGCAGGGAAAGATGGTCTCTTCTCTTCAATCTCAGATCAAAAAAGCAGAAAATGAAAAAAAACAGTATGAAGATATAGTTGCCAAAATAAAAAAATTGCAAGGCCTAAATGAAGGACTTAAAAAAAGGTTGGCGACAATCAATGATCTTACCAAAAAACAACAGCTCCCGGTGCATATCGTGGACGAGTTGGCCAATACGGTTCTTTCCAAGCAACTATGGTTAGAGTCTTTGAGGCAATCCAATCAAATAATAACAATTATTGGGGTTGCCCTCGATAATGCCACCATTGCAAATTACATGAATGTACTCAACAATTCTCCCTTTTTCGCGGAGGTCAATTTGGCGGAGTCATCCATGGTGAATATTGCCGAGCAGAAACTCAAACGCTTTAATCTGTCGTTTATACTTAAGAGCGAATCAAAAGAAAATGAGAAAAAATAAATGAATGTTGCTCAACTGAAAGAGAAGATTGATGTCTTTCTGGAAGCAAAGTTCATCCCCCTTGCCATCAAGCCCAAACTGGCAATCCTGGCCGGAATATTGTTCGTGCCCGCAGTGGCGTGGTGGTTTTTTCTTTTTTCTCCCACTATTGATCAGATCAAGTCGTTAGAGAGCAGGCTTGGCACCCTCACAAAGGAATTGAACGAGGTAAAGGCCTTTGCCGATAAGATCGGTGAGAATAAGGCTATATTAGAGACTACCGAAAACGAATTGAAGGCGGCCACCCTCCGTCTTCCACAAAAACAGGAAATTCCATCCCTGCTTACCAATATTTCCAATCTGGGTACTCAGGCCGGACTCGAATTCGTTAGGTTTGTCCCCGGAAAAGAGGCGGTCAAGGAATTCTACGCCGAAATTCCGGTCGATATTGAGGTCCGGGGCCCGTATCATAATGTTGGCGCATTTTTGGATGGCATCAGCAAACTGCCGCGCATCGTAACGGTGGAGAATATGGAAATGAGGTCTCCAACCGTGAATCTGGGTGAGGTAATAATCACCAGCAGATTTACCCTGGTAACCTATAGGTTTATTGAGGCCGAAGGTGATAAAAGCAAGGATGCCGAAAAAACCAAGAAGAAATAGAATATGGTGCGGCCTTTCGACCGGTATTCTGATTTCCCTGAGCCTGATTTTGGGATTCTTGGGTTGTTCCGAGGCCCCTTCTACCCTTCCTGGCCAGACAACGAAGAAAACAGCAGAGGCTACCCCCTCGAGCATTAAAACCGAACCGTCTGACCAGTCCAAGGTTCCTTCGCCGATAGAAGAAACCTTTGTGTATAAAAGGGAAGGGAGATCAGATCCTTTTATGCCCTTGGTGACATCTGTCCAGGAAGGACCTCAACCCCTGGATGCCGAGGAAATGACGGGTTTGCGTTTATTTGAACCTGGCCAACTCACCTTAGTGGCCATCGCCTCGTCAGGGAATGGAACAGTGGCCATGATTCAGGATTCTTCCGGCAAGGGTTATATCGTTCGCCAAGGGACCCTGATTGGGAGATTGGGGGAGGTAGCGACAATCTTGGCCGACCGACTGGTAATCAATGAACGATATTATACCATGGCAGGCGAGGAACGGATAAAGGCCGTGGAGATGCTGTTACGAAAAGAGGGGGAATAAAAAATGACCCTTAATCGGTCTATACGGGTGGTTGGACTTTGCCTTGTTGTTTTACTGGCCAATGTGGCGGCTGGGTATGGAAAGGGAAATTCACCCGGTTATCTTATTTCCAACATCGGACAGGAGCAAACTTCAGAGGAGTATCTGCTCGTTATAAGGGGTTCTTCCCCTCCCACCTATACCATGTTCGAACTCTTTGATCCCTTGCGGATAATCGTGGATATTGCCGATGCCGGATTTGCAGCGAACATATCCCTTCCCCTGCAGGTGGCTGACGGACCCGTGACCCAGGTCTCCGGGAAACGCCTGGAGGATAAGGAGCCGATCGTGGCAAGGCTGGAGATTTTTTTGCGGGGGGATCATCCCTATTCCATCGAAAGGGTGGACAACGACATCCGACTCGCCTTTGCCAAGGATGGCGCCCGCCCCCCCCAGGAGACAACAAAGACCGTGGTCCCCCCACCCCTTCCATCTTCTTCCTTGCCGCCAGCCCCATCTCCACCGTCATCGTCTTCAGTTGAGGCTACAGGTGCGGTCAAGGCCTTCGCCTCGGTAATCGAGGCCATAGAGATAACCCCTGGTCCAATGACCACGTCGGTGTTTATCCGGACAGATGGCCCGGTTGATGTCTGTACGCCGGTTGAGCTTAAAAAAGAGGGGGGGAGGCCGGATCGCTTATATATTGATGTTTCAGGGGTTACCGCCCTTGATTTGCCGTCCCCAAAAAAGGTCGGCACCGCGGCCTTGAAACAGGTACGTATCTCAAGGCGGCAGACCGGGATGAGGATTGTTTTCGACTCAAATCATGATGGGCTCTTCCCCTATATGATCAGTTCGCTTCCGAACGGGCTTAGGGTCGACATCCGGGAACCAGCCGAGCCGGCAGCCGTAAAGACCCCGCCGGAAGACAAGGAGGCAACACCTGCATCCCCGGTGCGGCAGCCATCCCCGGAGCAGGTTTCTCCGGAAACCTCAGGGGCGATTTCTGCTCCGGCGCGTTCCCCAAGGCCATCCTCTGCACCCTCGGCCCCTTCCCGCGAGAAACCCATGGGAGAGGATAACTTTGCATTTTCGGGCTATGAAAAGCAGAGGATAACCGTGGACTTCTATAAAATTGATATCCATAACGTGTTCCGTCTGTTCGGAGAGATCAGCGGGATGAATATTGTGGTGGATGAAAGTGTCAGCGGCACGCTTACCCTGGCCCTCAAAGACGTGCCCTGGGATTTTGCCCTTGATATTGTCATGAACCTCAAGGATCTGCAAAAGGAAGAGCGTTTGAACACCATTGTTATCTCCCCCAAGATTAAGGCCCTTATCTGGCCCAAGGTAGGTGCCACCAATCTTGCCTTCAAGTCTAATGAGGTGGTGCAAACAGAGGAGCAGCTTTCCGTGGAGCAGCGGCATGCCCCTTCCAAGGAGGAAACGGAGATGCAAAAGCTTATTCTCCGGGCCCAGACCAAGGAAAAGGAAGGCGACCTCACGATGGCCTTGTCCCTTTATGAAGAGGCCTTTGCCAAATTGCCGGCGAATGCCCAGCTTGCAAAGCACATATCCTCCTTCTGCCTGGTCCGGCTGGGGATGCACGCCAAGGCCGTATACTATGCTCAACAGGCCTTGAAGGGGGATCCCAAGGACCAGAGTGCGGCCTTGAATGCCGCCATTGGTCTTGCAAACATGCAGAAGTTTGCCGAGGCCCGTTCGTATTTTGATTCCGCGACCAGTGGT
>CAZDYX010000063.1:5312-10230 GCA_964509775.1 uncultured Desulfobulbia bacterium
TGGAGCAGAATCAGAATGCCGATGCGGCATTGCAACTATATGAAAAACACCGGCTGATTTACGGCGACACCCTCGATACCATGGTGGCGAAGGCCCGGATCTATGATAAGCAGGGAAGGGACGGTGCGGCGATAGCCGAGTATCGTGCAATTCTGCTTTCCGGCTTTGCCGTTCCGCCCGATCTCAAACGATACATCAATGGCCGGCTGGTAGTGTATAATGAAAAGGAGCCGATATCCGAGAAGGTTCTCCAGCCGGAAACCGTTAACTGATCAAAAGGGGGCATCGTGTCATGATATATAACAAGAGCCTGTTCGGCGTAAGCTGTCTTATTGCCTTTGGTCTATTGATAAGTTCGTGCGCCGGCCTCCCACCTCCCCAGGATGCGGTGCAAAGGACCGGGCAGCCAACCCGAACCGATCGAGAACCTTCCCGGCAACCGCAACAGCAGGATCTCTCCTTGCCGGTCAGGTTTCAGCAACCTTCCTATGTGACCAAAGACTACACCCTGGAAAAGGGAGGAGGGCTTGCGCCCTCGGATCTTTCCATGAAGGTGGGGGCGGACATCAAGACGATGTCCGGTCCGGTCGCCCTCCGGGAGATAATGAAACGGTTGGCGAGCCTTAAGGACATGAGTTTGAGCTGGGACAGCGATGTAAATCAGGACGCCCTGGTGGATGTCCACATCCGGGCCGAGGATGACTATTTCCAATCCATCAACAATCTCCTCTGGCAGCTTGACTATTACCACGAGGTCCGCGGTAATACTATATTGATCAAGTATATGAAGAGCCAAACCTTTCATTTGGCCATGCCGTTCATGGTCAATAATTTTAGTGTCGCGGTGGGTGGCGATGTCTTGGGAAGCAGCGGGGGGCAAGGCGAGGGTGGGGGCAATAATGTCAAGGGTAATGTCCAGTTGAATAGCGAGATAAGCAAGGTACCGGCCGAGAGTGTGGCCATCGATGTCTGGCGCAACATCCAGACCAACCTGGATAAAATCCTGGAACTCGGTACCGTCACCCCGGCGATGCTGGTGAAGACCGAAATTGCCGAGGCAACCGGAACCGCCCCGCAGGCTCCTTCTCCCCCTCCGACCCAAAGCAGTGCCGCGCCCCGAAAGGGTTATTACACCATTGATAAGCCCGTCGGCCTGATCACGGTGACCGCCCCCCCATTCATGCTCGAAAAAATCGCCCAGTATCTTGAACGTCTGAAAAAAGAGCTTTACCGGCAGGTGTCCATCGAGGCCAAGATCGTCGAGGTGAATCTGTCCGATGGTTCCAAAAAGGGAATTGACTGGAGCAAGCTGCTGGATTCCTTACCGATCACGGCCAACGTCGAATTCGGAACCGGGGGGACGAGCGGCCAGGTCTATCCCAGTGAGGGAACGAAGTTCATCAGCAAGATCAGCCTCAATTCCACCTCCTTTGACATCCTTATCCAGGCCCTTGAGGAACAGGGGGAAACCAGGGTGCTCTCCAATCCCCGATTAAGTGTTATGAACGGACAACCGGCCCTGATCAGCATCGGCGAAAATGTCGCCTATATCGACAAGGTGGAATCCACCTCGGACCTGGGGGTAATAACGTACTCGGTGAGCACCTCAAGCGTTATGTCCGGCCTTGCCATGGCGGTGGTCCCCACCATCATGGAGGGGGGAGAGATCGTGATGCAACTGACACCGGTGACCTCGCAACTGCAAAAGATAGAATCCAAGTCCTTTGGTGGTGCGGCCGGCACCGAGGTCGGTCTGCCGACGGTGAAGCTCCGGGAACTCAATACCACGGTCCGGGTCAAGGACGGGGAGATGCTGGTGGTGGGAGGTCTCATCGACAATTATGACGAAACCACGCAAAAAAAGGTCCCCTTCTTGGGTGACTTGCCCTTGGTGGGGGTTGTTTTTAAAAGCGATGTCAAGCAGAAGACCCAGCGGGAACTGATTATCCTGCTTCAGTCCAAGATTATATCCTGATTCGGGATCTTTAAGGGGAAGGAGAGCAGATTATGCCAGTTATCAGATTGTTTGTCCTGGGAATGATGTTTTTGTTCGTCACGGGTTGCACTCAGATCGTTTCCGAAAGCCTGCATGGCCAGCCTCCGGTCATGCCTCTAAAGATGCAGCCGATAAAGGCCGTGGTACTGCCCTTCGCCGACTATTCCGCGGGGGCGGAGTCAATGCCGGCCTATTCCCGGAATCTCGCCGTGATGGAGGCGGTGACCGACGAGCTCGTGGCCAGGGGATTCAGGCTACCGGTCGAGGAGGATGTCTTCCGATATCTTGTCGATCGTGATATCATAAAGATAGTACCATACGGGCGTGATCCCGATCTCTCCACCACCAAGGGCCTGGAAAAGGAGATGAAGGGGAATTGGTCGGAATCCATGAAGAAAGAGCTTTCCATGTTGATCACCCAGGAGAAAAAAAACGTTGCCACGGCCGCAAACGAGGATGCAAATCCCTTGTCAAAACCCGGGACGCACGGTCTGGATCAGCAGGAGATAGCACAAATTGGTCGCATCTTCGGGGCGGAATATGTAGTGCGGGGCCGGATCATTGAATATAAGCTGCGCAAGGAAAATACTTGGGATCCCACTAAGCGCGGGATATTGCCTGTGTTTTACGGGGCTACGAGCAGGATGATGTTCGGCGTCGCCAAGTCTGATAACTACGACAACCTCGGCAGCATGGTCTCGGGAGGTGTCCTGGGTGCGATTATCGGTCATAACGCCACCGCGCCCTTTGCTCCCCCTGATAAGATAACCACATCAACCACGTCGACCACCTCATCCGGTTATCCACTTGATCCTGATGTAACGACCACTACCAACCGTGCGACTGAGCTCGTGGGCGGGACCGATGATTATGCCCTCTATAATAGCCTCGCCTGGGGGGCATTGGGGGCCGGCACCGCATTCCTGGCCCAAAAAGGCGGGGATGTTCCCCAGGCCGTGGTCCAATTGCGGATCTGGGTGCAGGAGAGTGCGACCGGCGAGGTGGTATGGACCAACCGGGCTGAGGTGATGGTCTCGCCGGAGAGTCTGTTTGCCGATAACCAACGCGATTCACTTTTCAAGACGGCTGTCGATCGGAGCGTGGCCGCGTTGGTTGACGATTTCGTGGCGCGCACCGAGCTTTAATTCCAGGAGTTGATTGTCCCTGGGTATAATTAATACTCAAGGCCTTCATTCAATAAAGGACCATTATGTTGACTGCTTATATCAATGCTGCTATGCGTAAGGCGCGTTTCGAAATTTTGTCTGATGGCGAAGGGTACATTGGAAAAATCGATGGACTTCAGGGTGTGTGGGCCAATGCAGAGACACATGAAGCTTGTCGAGAGGAATTACGGGAAGTGTTGGAAGAATGGGTATTGTTAGGCCTCAAAATGGGGCACTCTATTCCCGCTATTGACGAAATTGACCTTGGCATTCGTGAAGTTGCCTAATGCCAACCATAGGTCCGATCAAACGCCGGGAGTTGATTTACTTCCTGCGGCAGTTCGATTTTGAGGGGCCATATTCAGGAGGCAAACACCAATTCATGGTCAAGGGAACTCTCCGAGTAAGAATTCCGAATCCACATAAAGGTGAAGTAGGTAAAAATCTGCTTTAGCAAGTTCTGAAAGAAGCGGGAATTGACAGCACCGTATGGGAAAAGCTTTAAAGGCTCATCGCGGAGTTACGGAATTCCTTGGTGGAAGGGTTTTTCCTCTTGTTCCTATATTAAAAGGAGTAGGGTATGGAGATTATGGGTCATAACCGTAAACGGTCACGATTATTCTTGACGATCCAGGTTGTTGCGCTCTTGTCCATTGGCTTCCTTATCCCGCAATACGTCCATGCCTCTCTGGAAGGACCCGTGGTCAAGGTCTCGAACGCCGCCGATGACCAACAAAATCCTCAGGTGGTTGGTATTTCCGACCATGGACCCTGGTTTGTGGTGTGGGAGGATTGGCGGAACTGGGCCACTTCAGGAGCCGATATTTATGGCCGTTTTGTAAAGTCGGATGGCGATTTTTGTGGTGATGAGATCTTGATAAGCGGGGCCGCCGGAAATCAAACCGCGCCGACAGCCGCCTACCGTAACTACCAGGACCCGATTTCGGGCCAACCCGATGATAAGATCGTGATCGTCTGGCAAGACACCCGGGGCGACAGCGACAGCGGTTTTGTCTATTACCGGGATATCAATGTATCCAACATAACCGCCGGTTGCTCGGGATATACCCTGGGGGCCGAGAAGGAGATTTCTTTTCGGGGAACGTTGATGTATAGCTCCTCCTCCACCGTGTCCAGCGTGGGCGATGACCTGCGATCCAGGAAGCTGCCTAAAATTTCCTATGATACCGTAAACGATCTCTTTTGGGTGACCTGGGTGGAGTCGCGGAACAGCCTGCAACACATCTCCGAGTTATGCTTTGGCAGGGCACCGGCCAATTGGATATTCGGTGACGCCTCCTTCCCGGCCTTTACAAAAATCAAGGGGGGATCGCTAACAGAGGAATTTGAGAACTCGGAAACCATAGGCATCGGTGATGGTGAGCAAACAGATTTTTCCAACCTTTTAGACGAAATCCCGGTGCAGCCGGATACAGTGAAGGTCTCGGTCAAAGGGACAGGGGTTTTGAGCGATGATGGAAGTGGTGTCCTAGCCCCCGATTCCGGAACAATTGATTATGTAAGCGGCGAGCTGGACGTAAAGTTTGTTACCGCCCCAACCGCTGGAAGCCCTATTTCATGCAACTATAATGGGGCGCAGAACTATTCCGTCGGCACTGGCGACGGGTCAACCACCCGTTTTTCCGTCACGTTGACCGACACCACCTTGCCGCCACCGTCCAACCCCATCGTGGTGATCCCGGCGCGCATGGCGTCGACCCGGCTGCCCGGCAAGCCGCTGGCCGACATCCTGGGC
>CAZDYX010000063.1:10240-12869 GCA_964509775.1 uncultured Desulfobulbia bacterium
CCGCTAATACCGTGACCGTTTCAGTAAACGGCGAGAATGCGTTGATCGATGACGGACAGAGCAGTCTCTTCCCAGGATTCGGGACGATAGATTACGGCACCGGCGCGGGGAATCTCTCCTTTGTCACCCCGCCTCAAATTGGCGTGGCCGTGGCTGTGGCGTATAATGTCCGCTTCAGTGAACAGATCGGCACGGGTAATGGGGAAGCAACCTCATTTGCGAAACAATTAGCCAATCCCAACGTCGCGCAGGATACCGTATCCGTTATGGCCGGGAGTATCGTGTTGACCGGTTATGCCGGCGGGGCTATTTTGGGTACGGGCGGATCGGGTTATGTCGGCACCGATGGTCAGATTTTTGTGACCTTCGATGTGGCCCCGGCAGACGGGGTGATTGTTACCTGTTTTTACCAGAGTACGGTCACGGATTCTTTAGGTGTCGGCAATGGGGTGCAGACGGATTTTCCCATGATCTTAAGTAATCCGCCGGCGGTGACCGGTTCGGTGTTCGTTACCCTGGGCGGGAAAGGTGTTCTGTTGGATAATGGTTTGGGAAGGCTGTTGTCAGGGTTCGGAACCATCGATTATACGACGGGTGTGATCAATATAACGATGATAGCGCCGGCAAATGCTGACTCGGTTATCTGCGATTACCAGGGAGTGGTAACCGATCTGATCAGAAACAGCACCCTCCGCACAAACCGGTTGATCAGCGCCACGCATGCACCTCTGGAAGAAATATATATTTATGAATATTTCACCAACCTCAACAACCCCACCGTTGCGGCCGATACCACTTCGCCTGAGGTCTTGTATGTCTGGGAGGGGATTGACCAATCCGCAACCATGACCTGTAACTGCGAGGATTTGAATGATAACCAGGCCTGCGATTTCTTTGAGCCAGTTAGCTCTACCTTACAACTCGAGGCCAAGGGTGATGGACTTGTTCATATCTATGGGATTTATGAGAAGGAGATCCAACAGCCAAGTTTATATGCCACCCGTATAGATTCATCAATTAATACGAGCGCCTATTATCCGGTCATGTCCCTTGATCCTGTCCATCGGAAGTTTCTGGTGGCCTGGGAGGATCTTCGTGGCGGAGACGCAACCAAGGTCTATGGGCAATTGATCTATTCCGGAGGCGGTCTTTATAATCAAAATTTTATTATCAGTTATTCCGATACCAACGGCGATGGCGAGATGGATCCGCAGGTGGCGGCATCCAGGCAGACCCGGCCCAATATTGCCTATGACGGCACCAATCAACGATTTTTCGTCACCTGGCAAGACGGCCGGAACTCGCAGGTCTCCCTTGAAAATCTGGATATCTATGGACAGTTTGTGGACTCGGAAGGCAGCCTGCGAGGGGAAAACAATCCCATATGCATAGCAGAGGCCAATCAATATAATCCGGCCACCGCCTATAATCAGTATAACCATCAGTTTTTGACGGTATGGAAGGATGCCCGAAATTTTGCAACCACCTACTCCGATATTTACGGTCAGAGGTTTACCCTGGGCCAGCCCCAATTGATTTTTTTAAATCTTGACAATACCCCCTTGGTCCCCCCTCTGCTCGACTTTGGCCAACTTACCGTGGGTCAGTCCGCTATCCAGCCGATAAAGCTGAAAAACACCGGTGATACCGTGGTCAATATCGATTGCATCGATCCCATGCCGGATGAGCCCTTCAAGTTCAGCGCCCTGCCCAGCCAACTGAAAACCTGCGATGGGGTATATCTTAGTCTGATCCCATCTGGAGAATATACATTAAGTATTAAATTCGAACCAGTTGCGGGCGGCACCTTTATCGAACAATTCGCCATTACGTCAAACGCCAATTCGCCCACGGTATGGCTTCAGGGCATCGGGATGGGAGAAACCCCGCCCAATGCCAGCATCACGGTTTCACCCGAAGATCTGACCTTTGCCGATACCCCAGTGGATGAGACCCGCTCCCAGAACCTAACCCTTATAAATAATGGAAATATCGACATCACCGTGACCTCGGTTGATCTGGTGCCAACCGATGCCTTTATCATAACCGGGTTAACTGAGGGAACTGTGATCCCCAAGGGGGCATCGATTATCACGGTAGTAAAGTTTACCCCAAACCAGGCCATGACCTATAATGCGATTCTGGATATCCTTTATGACTCCGGGGTGGATCCAAGTCGTATTTATCTTGCCGGTACCGGTACTGCTCCGTCATCGGACATTGACGTGTCAACGAAGGTAACATTCAGTAACCCCGACCCCGTTTTTGTCGGCGAAACCATGTCACAAAACCTTATTTTCACCAATATCGGAGATGGTGATGTGAAAGTGACGGCCTTGGACCTGTTGGGAGATGCGGTTTTTACCGTTTCAGGTATTGGTGCGGAAACCATTATCCCGAAGGGGGGAACCCTAATTACCGTTGTCACCTTCACTCCGGAGGCAGCAATATTATACAATGGGACATTACGGGTCTTGTATGACTCGGGGGTAGAGACCAGTGTTGTGCAATTGTCCGGTACCGGTACGATTTATGCCAACATGATTATTGAGCCGACCAGTATTGATTTTGGTGCTATACAGATCGGAAAGGTTGCAACCCGGAACATCACCTTTACCAATAACGGCGA
>CAZDYX010000064.1:0-9584 GCA_964509775.1 uncultured Desulfobulbia bacterium
TAAGCGCCCTTGGCACCCGAAGGGTTAAAAAGCAAGGGCTCCCCAACCAGGCACTCAAGCGGACGCCGGGAACGGCCTTGGCTTAACGTCCGCGCCCATGGCGGCGCCGCTTAGCTTGTCGTTCGGCGGGGTGGGCTCGCTGGACGCAACTAATAAGGAGGAATGAAAATGAAAAAGAAAATCTTGGCAGGATTGGCGATGGGGTTGTTGCTGCTAGGCACGACCGGAATGACTTACGCAACTATACTGACATTTGACGATATTCCAGGGGTGCAGCAGAACTGCTTTGGTGCGATCGGCTCCTATGGCGGCTATGATTTCCACGCGATTGGTGGAGGTGAAAACCACTTGTACTGGATAGATACCGTGGGCTCTCAATGGGGTTATGGCGCGGTGAGCGGCGATTTCACGATGCTCAACGCTTATGGGGGTAATGGCAAGATCGTGTCGAGCAATAGTGATGATTTCACCTTTGACGGACTATGGGCGAGGGTCTGGGCTGACTATGATTCATCGCGTAATGTCAATATTGAGGGATATAATAACGGAACTCTGATCTGGTCATCCAATATGACATTGACACGCACTTGGACATTTTTTTCTGGCCATTCTGGCGCAATAGATGATCTTAGGTTGAACTTCGGTAATCATTTCTTAGTGGACAATCTGGCATTGAACGAATCTCAACCTGTTCCCGAGCCAGCCACTATGCTCCTCTTGGGCACTGGCATAGCTGGCTTAGCAGGAACCAGACTCAGAAGGAAGAAAAATTAGCATACAAAGGCGGGGTCATCATGGCCCTGCCTTTTCCATATCAACCGGCAAAAATCGCCGAACCAGGCACTGCAGCCGACGCCGGGAACGGCCTTGGCTTAACGTTAAGGCCCATGGCGGCGCTGCTGAGCTTGTCGTTCGGCGGGATGGGCTTGCTGGACGCAAACAAAGTAACAAAAGGAGAAATCATAATGAAAAAGAAATTAACTACAGGGTTGGCAACAGGGTTGTTAATGTTTGCTGTGGTTGGAATTGCTAACGCGGGCTCTGCCCGCAACCCAAGATTGCGAAAATAAGCTCTGTTTTCATACCGCATAACTTCTAAATCTATCGTGCTTTTATGAAGGTATCTTAAAAACTTCTTCTTTTTTTCGAACAAGATAAACTGTAAGTCACTAATGCTAGTCTAGTTGACCAAACCGGCAATTTGCTGAATAACGGCAGCTTTGAGAATGGTAGCACAGATCCTGTGACTGGACATAACGTACAATCAGCTGCTAGCAACTGGTGGCAATGGATCAATTCTGATCCAACCAATGGTGTCTTAACAACTGAATTAGTCACCAACTCCGAAGTGTTTTCATCCTTTGGTGTTCATATAGTAGATGGTGATCGTGCTCTTAGGATTACAACAAGTGGAAATTGGGATGGAGGTTACTCTTATGAGTCGTTTCACAATCCAGGCTGGGATACAAATTCGCCACTAACATTTAGCGCATGGGTATATACTATTGGCGGGACAATGGGGGTATATAACGGAAGCTATCAAGATGGATTTGCCTACACCCTATCAAGCAAAATAGGAGAGTGGGAATTTTTGTCGGTTTCTATAACGGGAGGAAGACTCAACAATGAGCCTTTACTCTATTCAGTATGGGGTGCTGCTGACTTTATCGTAGATTGTGCATGGCTAAACTATGGAGCTAATACAGAAAATCCAACCGCTCCCGTCCCCGAGCCAGCCACTGTATGGCTTCTCGGCACGGGCATTGCTGGCTTGTTTGGCACAAGACTTCGAAGAAAGAAGTAGTAACCGGAAGACAGGGCCATATGGGCCCTGTCTTTTCAATTTCAACCGGCAGGATCGCCGAACCAAAACGAAATCAACACACAATGCAAGACGTATCTACGGCCAAACAAATAGTTATCGCGGCATCTCAAAGAATTCTTTATCTCCCTCATGCAATTCGGCAAATGTCACGACCAGACCGCATGATTACAGCGGCTGAAGTTCGTGATGTGGTTGAACATGGTGAAATAATAGAGGATTACCCATTAGACGCAAGAGGGCATAGCTGTTTATTGCTAAAGTTCCTTTCCGACACTCGTCCAATCCATGTGGTTTGCGCCCCAAAGGCGGACTATTTGGCCATCATAACGGCATATGTTCCAACCAGTGAAGAGTGGGAAGACAATTACAGAAAAAGGAAATTAAGCCTATGAAGTGTATTCATTGTCAAGCAATCATGAAGAAGGGGACTGCACCGCTACATATTGACCGTAAAGGGTGCCATCTCACTTTGGATAATGTCCCAGCATGGGTTTGCACTCAATGTGGTGAAGCCTATTTCGAAGAAAATGAAGTAAATACGATCCAAGACTTGATTGTCATGATCGAGCAAAAATCACAATCGTTCAGCCTAGCAGCTTGAAATTATACATAAAATGCCGAACCAGGCGCTTGAGTGGATGGCGGGAAACGGGCGGTGGCGCTACGCGTCAAGGTCCTTGGCCGCCACCACTCAGTTTGGCGTTCGGCGGGATAGAGGAACACATCAAACGTTATCGGGAGGATACCATGGATAAGAAACTAACTATGGTCTATTGGAAGGGGGAGAAGTTCTGGCTTGGAAAATTCATTGAATATCCAGAAATCATGACCCAGGGCGAGACTATCGAGGAGCTTGAAGAAAACCTTCGCGATGCGTACTCAATGATGGTCATGGAAGACGTTCCAGAAGGATATCAAACCAAGGAAGTAGCCGTATGAAACGTGGCGAACTCATCCGTCAGCTCGCCGACGCTGGCTGTGTTCTCCACCGGCACGGGTCTCGACATGACATCTATCTCAACCCAGCAAACGGTAAGAAGCAGCCCGTGCCGCGACACAACGAAGTAGATGACACCTTGGCGAGGCACATCAAGAAGAACCTTGGGCTAAACGTATAACGCGATGCAAGGCTTGGCAGAAAACAAACTCAGAAGAAAGAAGTAAGTAGTCAATCAAAAGCAGGGGCGTACTGGCCCTTTCTTTCCCATATCAATCGGCAAAATCGCCGAACCAGGCACTCAAGCGGACGCCGGGAACGGCCTTGGCTTAACGTCCGCGCCCATGGCGGCGCCACTCAGCTTGTCGTTCGGCGGGATAGGCCTGCTGAGTTGGACTAAAGAAAAAGGAACAATGGAAAAGGAGGGGAAAAAAGGAAATAAAAATTGTGGTTGGTGTAGAAATTTTTTAACTTGGCGAAATCAAAAAGAAAAATAAAGGAGAAAAATAAAAATGAAGAAAAAATTTTATCGATTTTTGGAGCAGGATTGCTAACATTTGGGATGGCTAGTATCGCCCATTCAGACGTATATGATGGAACCAATCCCCCACCTTTGGCAGGAACAGTTGGTGACTATTACTCATATACCTTAGGAACATACCTATATGGCGGAACATCCAGTGGATATAATTACTCTCCCCCGTCAGACGCTTATTCCATGCCATCTCCTAAGGGGATCGCTGGTGCTGCTAATGAGCTTGATTGGCATTGGATTCAGGGATTTCCTGTCTACGATTTAGGATTTACAAGTAACATGGTGTTTGTATTTCCAACTGAAGATCATCCCCCATATCCACAAGACAATGTTGAAGCACAAGTATATGGTAGCAATAACTTGGGTGATCCATGGATTGCGGCATCCCTTAATAATGTCTATAGAGATGGCTGGATAGATTATAATGGCGACGGCGCCAACAGTATAGAAGCAGACGATTGGGCTTCAGAGTGGATTTTTCCAAACCAAGCAGCTTATCGATACATCTACCTTGATCAGACTGCATATGGACCCGATGGCGATATGGAAACTGATGCTGTAGGCGCTCCTGCCCCCGTCCCCGAGCCAGCCACCATGCTCCTCTTGGGCACAGGGTTGGCTGGTCTTGCTGGCACCAGACTCAGAAGAAAGAAACAGTAGTCAACACAAAGGCAGGGTCAACTTGGTCCTACCTTTTCAATTTCAATCGGCAAAATCGCCGAACCAGGCACTTGAGTGGACGGCGGGAAAAGGACGGTGGCGCTATGCGGCAACGTCCTTTTCCCGCCGCCATAACATCTGGAGGAGCTATACAAGAGTGAGTCCAACCGTTTTTATCGAAAAAGGATATCGGTTCCTCTTTTTCTCGCGTGAGGAACCACGAATTCATGTCCACGTTCAATGCCCTCAGGGAGAAGCAAAGTTCTGGCTTGAGCCTCGTCTTGAACTCGCCAAAAACAAAGGGATATCGGAACGTGAACTCCGTATTGTCGAAAACATCATCAAGGAACATATCAATGAAATCACAAATGCATGGCATCGACACTTCCATAGTTGAGATTACTAACATTTCTCAACATGGCCTCTGGCTTCTTACTGAAGAGGAGGAGTTATTTCTGCCGTTCGATGAATTTCCCTGGTTTAAGGAGGCACGGGTGTCGGCAATCATGAATGTGGAGTGTCCACAGCCGGAACATTTTTACTGGCCGGATATGGATGTGGATCTCACACTCGAATCCATCAGGCATCCGGAACGGTACCCGTTGGTGTCAAAGCAAATCGCCGAACCAGGCGTTTGAGTGGACGGCGGGAATCGGGCGGTGGCGCTTCGCGGCAAGGCCCTTGGCCGCCGCCACTCAGCTTGGTCGTTCGCCCCCCACACACAAAATGCAGCAGAGTGTTGCATTTTGCTATTTTTCGTCGTATCATGAGTCCATGATAAAGCCTAATCATGGAGGTAGGAAAAATGGCAATGGCGGTAAGAATATCAGAAGATTTGGTAAACGAAGCGAGAAAATACAGCAAAATCGATCATCGATCATTGACGGGCCAAATTGAGCATTGGGCCAGAATTGGTAAGTATTCTGAAGAGAATTCAGATTTAACTTACAATCTCATCAAAGAAATTTTGGTTGGGATTGAGGAATTAGATCAGAATGAAAAAACAGAATATCAATTTGGTTAACTGTCGATGAAGATTTATCAATCGAGATCTTTTGAGAAAAAAGTCAAAAAGTTTAATGAACAACAAAAATTAGAATTAGATAATGGAATCAAGCAGATTATTCAAAAACCATCTATCGGATCTGAGAAGAAAGGCGATCTGAAGGGTGTATTTATCCATAAGTTCAACATACAGAACCAACTGTATCTTCTTGCTTACCGTTTTAACAAGGAGAGTCTTGAGCTCATAATGATTGGACCTCATGAAAATTATTACAGAGATTTGAAGAGTTATCTGAAAAACCAATAAAAAAGGGCTAACCAGGCACTCAAGCCGACGCCGGGAACGGCCTTGGCTTGACGGCCGCGCCCCTGCGCGGCTTAATTGTGTCGTTCGGTGGGATGGTCTCGCTGGGCGTAAATAAAGTAACAAAAGGAGAAAAGAAAAATGAAGAAGAAATATTTGCTTGGGTTTTCGAAAAATAAAATTTGACTTTTTGGTATTTTTGTGAACGTTTTTAATTTCAAACAGTTACGTTTTGTTGTGTTTTTCAAACTCGCATCAGAGAACAGAAATTTTAAGGTTTTCTATTTTCGCCAACCCATCGTAACTTATTGTAAATATTACAAATCATATTTTTTACAATAAGTCAAATTAAAAAATTCGAAAACCCAAGTATATAGCGAAGACCAAACAAATACTTCAGGGACAGGCTGGTCTAATACCGAGGTGACGAATGCTTCTGACTATGGTTTGGTACATGGCCTTTGGGGGAATAACAACTCTCAACTCTTCAGGAATTTTTCAGTATCTGGCAACCAAACCGAAGTCATTATTAATTTTCGCTACTGGGCTATTTCGACTTGGGATCATGGAGATATTGCCAAATTGACCGTCAATAACAATCTTGAATGGTCCAGTACCGTTGAAAATTGGTACAATGTCACAAGTCCTTGGACCCTCTACTCCGGCAATCAATTCCCTAATAACAATCACGGGTACAACCTTAGCCGATATCAAGACGTATCTGTTGCAGTTTCTTTTGCTGGAACGTCATTGGATGTCAATTTTATGGGGATTCTTAATCAGGATGAGGGAGATGAGTCTTGGGCAGTTAGCAATATCAATATATCCGACAATAACGGTGGTGCACCAGTTCCTGAACCAGCAACCATGCTTCTCTTAGGCACTGGTTTAGCTGGTCTCGCTGGCTCCAGGCTCAGAAGGAAGAAACAGTAGTCAACACAGGCAGGGTCATCTTGGCCCTGCTTTTTAATTTCAATCGGCAAAATCGCCGAACAGCCATGTCAAATGACCAATATTTTGGTAGACTGGAATCGTTTCCAACCGAGTGACTTTGAGTACGATTTCGAAAACGATAAACTGGCTGTCCATAGAGTATCGTTCGAGGAGGCTGTCGAGTGCTTTTTCGCCGATTTTGTTATACGGCGGAACAAAAAGTTCAAGGATCGTTATCAACTGATTGGCCGTACATGGAATGGAAGGTTGCTGAAGGTCATTTTTCAACTTAAACCTGGGAATGTGGCCAGGATCATAACAGGATGGCCGATATGAGTACAAAAAATTCTTCAAAAAGAATACCTTTATCTACAGAGCAGATAGATGATCTCGTTGTTTTTCAATCCGAAGATGATACTGCCTGGGATGCACCCATAGAGGTACGACGAACTAAACCTGGCTTTTTTCCCTTGCCACCAGAACTTGCAGAAAGAGCAATGTTTCTGGCCAGAGTGCACCATGCTGCTGATGTTGAGGAGTGGCTTGCCACCGTTATCAGGGAACGGATCGAACTTGAAGAGTTCGCATTTACTTCTGCTAAACGCGAGATGCGAACTAAAGAGAAAAAAACACAAGGGCGTCTTAAAACCAAAAAAATCGCCGAACCAGGCGCTTGAGTGGACGGCGGGAACTGGGCGTTATGGCTAAAGGTAAAGATTTCGGCCCGCCGCCACTCAACTTGGTCGTTCGGGCGGAGTTGATTGAATTTGGCGACGAGGATCTGTTGTGATGGAGAAGAAGACTGTCTACATTGAGACCTCTATTGTGTCATATCTAACGGCTCGCCCCACGAACGACTTGCTGGCGGCGGCATGGCAGAAAACTACCATTGACTGGTGGGATACTCAAAGCAGCCGGTTCTGTTTGTACACCTCCAACGTCGTGACCGAAGATGCTGGAAGAGGAAACCCGGATGCGGCGTCACGACGGCTTGAGGCCTTATCCGGCATCCCACTGCTTGCAATCACGGAAGCGGTCGTTGTATTGTCCAAAGCGCTCATCCAAGAAAGAGCGCTTCCAGCAAAAGCGTTGGACGATTCCCTTCATACTGCATTGGCGGCCGTTCACGGCATAGACTATCTTCTGACATGGAACTGTCGGCACATTGACAATGCGGAGATGAAACCTGTTGTGAGGAGTGTGTGCGCCACGCACGGCTATGTAAGCCCAGAGATATGCACACCGCAGGAACTGATGGGAGTAGACGAAGATGGCTGACGAAATCATAGAGGAACTCTGGAGGATCAAAGACGGCATTGCACGCGAATATGGTTACGACATGGACGCGCTCGTCGCTCATCTCAAAGCGCAAGGGCCGTCTCCTGGACAGCGAGTTGTGGACCTGCGTGCAAAGAGAATTGCCGAACAAAGGCATCCAACGGATAAGCCCCCGTGCCGCTGATGTTTCGCCGTTCGGCGGGGTAGTCTCGTAACGAAGGGGGAAATGAAGAAACCGGTTTTATCGGTTTCAGGTGCGGGCTCTTCGTCACCGGCATAGCGGGCTTGGCAGAAACCAGACTCAAAGGAAGGAATAGCAACACGGGATACAGGGTCAACATGGCCCTGCTTTTTCAATTTCACTCGGCAAAATCGCCGAACGAAGGCACTTCAGCCGACGCCGGGAACGGCCTTGGCTTACGAACATGCCCATGGCGGCGCCGCTTAGCTTTGTCGTTGAGGAGAAATAATCTTCGAGCAAATTAGCCAGCCTTTTGAATAAGGCTGTTCCATAGTAAAAATAATAAAATGGAAGAGGGAAGGCTTTCACCGGTCACCCAGTAAAGCGCAAGGCCGATTTGCCTTAGGCCACAGGGAAGGCCTGAAAAGAAAAAAAGGTAGAAATGGCAACACAGGCAATATAGCAAGGTCGCCAGTGCGCGACTAACGCCAGGATAAAAACGGTAAAAGTCATTTGATCTTGTACCGGTTGCCAAGGAAAGCGTAAGGTCAAGGTCAAGCAGCTCCTTCCTCAGCTCGGTAGAAAAGCGCCTGCAGATGCGCGCAAAGAGTGACTCAGAACTCGCAATGAGGATGGTGGATTTCAAAGGGTTGATGGAGGAACTTGCAAAGTTGCAATCCTAACCCTATTCTAATTTCCAATTCTATTCATAAAAGGGGGACACATATGGAAAAAACTACGGATCGCGCGACACGATGCATGATTGACGAGGCCGAAAAGAAAGGAATTCCCCTGGCCTGGGACAGGTTCGGAGCCCAGCTTCCGCAGTGCGGCTTTGGGGAGCTCGGGCTCTGCTGCCGCCACTGTATGCAGGGGCCGTGCAGAATAGACCCGTTTGGGGAAGGTCCGCAGCTCGGGGTATGCGGCGCCGACCGCGACACCTTTGTAGCCCGCGGGCTCGGCAGGGCCGTGGCTGCCGGTACGGCATCGCATGGCGGCCATGCGCGCCATATGGCCCATATTTTTATGAAGTCCGCCAAGGGCGAGGCGCCGGATTATCCCATTCGCGACGAGACCAAACTGCGCCAGGTCGCGGCCCGGATCGGGGTGGCGGTAGAGGGCCGCAGCACGGCCGACATTGCCCTCGAAGTTGCGCAAAGGGCCTTGGCCGAATTCTCTGAAAAAGACACCCCCCTGGCCTGGGCTGCGACCGCATTGACCAAGGGCAGGATTGATACATTCAGCAAATACGGCGTGGTCCCCACCGGGATCGACAGCCCGGTGGCGGAGATGATGCACCGGACCACCTACGGCGTGGACGCCGATCCAGTGAACCTGCTGCTTGGCAGCATCAAGTGCGCCCTCGCCGGATTTGGCGCCTGCCATATGGCCACGGATCTGGCCGACATCCTCTTTGGCACACCGCAACCGGTGGTCACGAGAGCAAACCTCGGGGTGCTGAAGAGAGATGCCGTCAATATTGCCCTGCACGGTCATAATCCGCTGCTCAGCGATGTGGTGGTGCAGGTTTCGGAAGAGTCGGAGATCGTGGAACTGGCCAGGAAGGCCGGTGCCGCGGCTGGACTCAATGTGGTCGGCATATGCTGCACGGGCAACGAGATCATGGTCCGCCACAAGATCCCGCTCGCCACCAGCTCCGTGTCCCAGGAAACCGCCATTGTCACCGGCGTGCTCGATGCCATGGTGGTTGACTACCAATGCATCATGCCCGCCCTGGCAGGCGTTGCCGAGTGTTATCACACGAAACTGATCACCACCATGCCCATCGCCAAGATCCCGCGGGCCATGCATGTGGAGTTTGCCCCGGAGAAGGCCAGGGAAACGGCGCGGGCAATCATTCGCATTGGCATTGAGGCCTTCACGAAGCGCGATTCGGACAAGATCCGCATCCCCGAGGAGGCAAAC
>CAZDYX010000064.1:9594-12859 GCA_964509775.1 uncultured Desulfobulbia bacterium
GGCTGCAACACGGTGAAGATCGCCCAGGACGCCAACTATATCGAGATGGTCGAAATGCTGACCGCCAAAAACGTCCTGATCCTCGCGACCGGCTGCGCCGCAGGGGCCTTTGCCCGCCAGGGATTCATGACCCAGGAGGCGACCATCGAGTATGCAGGTGAGGGCCTCAAGGCGGTGCTCACTGCCATTGGCAAGGCGGCCGGGTTGGGCGGGCCGCTGCCCCTCGTCCTGCATATGGGCTCATGCGTGGACAACTCCCGTGCCGTCGATGTGGCGGTTGCCGTGGCCAACAAGTTGGGCGTTGATCTCGACCGGCTGCCGGTGGTCGCCTCGGCGCCCGAGCCGGTCACCGAAAAGGCGGTGGCCATCGGCACCTGGGCCGTGGCCGCGGGCCTGCCGACCCATCTTGGCCTCGCGCCGCCGGTCCTGGGCAGCAAGATGGTGACGGCGTTGCTGACCTCCACTGCCAAGGACCTGTTTGGCGGCTATTTCATGGTTGAGCCCGATCCGGGCAAGGCGGCTGATTTGCTGGTGGCGACGCTCGCCAGCCGCAGGACATCCCTCGGACTGTCCGCATAAAGGGGGTGCCATGATGAACGCGCTTTATGTAGATCCGGAAAAGTGCATGGGCTGTAAGAGTTGTGAAATCGGCTGCGCTGTGCAGCACTCCAAGGCGAAGTTCCTGTTTGGCGCGGTGTTTGAGCAACCGGCGCCGATGAAGAGGATTTTTGCCGAGGCCGGGCCGGGCGTTAAGATGCCGGTCTTCTGTCACCACTGCCAGGATGCCCCATGCCTCAACTCCTGCATAACCGGTTGCCTATACCGCGATGACCGCGGTTTCATCCGCCGGCACAAGGAGCGGTGCATCGCCTGCTGGACCTGCGTGATGACCTGCCCGTTCGGGGTCATCACCAGGGACGAGGTGAAACACCTGGCAATCAAATGCGATCGTTGCCACAAGCTGGATGTGCCGGCCTGCGTGACCGCCTGTCCCACCCGGGCACTCCAACTCGTGGACCTTGATGAGCTCGCAAAACGGAAAAGGGAGAAATTCGTCCTCTCCGAGACAGGAGGCTGACATGGAACATCTCATCATCGGAGCCGGCATTGCGGCCGCATCGGCAATCAAGGCGATTCGGGCCGTTGATCCGGCGGCGAGTATCACGGTGGTCACGGAGGAGCGACCCTCTTTTTACTTCCGGCCGATGCTCCCCTTGGTGGTTGAGGGCGCAAAAAGCGAAAGCGAGCTCGAATTCCCTCCCGATTTCTTCGACGCCTCGGGGATCTGCATGGTGCCGGACCGGGCAATTGCGCTGGAGCCTCGCAAAAGGGTCGTGCGCCTCCAATCCGGGGCCACGCGCACCTATGACCGGCTCCTCATCGCGACCGGCAGCGGCGCTGCGGTTCCGTCGATTCCGAGGGCACGCGGGGGCAGGAAGGTTTTCACATTGCACACCCTGTCCGATGCCGTGCTTCTGCGCGATGCCTGCGCAGAAGCACGAAGCGGGGTAGTAATCGGCGGCGGCCTGGTGGGGTTAAAGGCCGCACTTGCCCTCAAAAGCCGGGGCCTGGCAATGACGGTTGTTGAGCAACAGGGCCAGATCCTGTTCCCCCGGATCGACAGCGAAGGCGCGGCCATAGTGGCGAAGAGACTTCAGGGGGCGGGCATCGCGATCAAGACCGGGGAGGCGGTTCAGGAGGTCCATGACCGCAGCCTGCATCTGGCTTCGGGGATGGACATTGCCGCTGACCTGGTGGTGGTGGCCACTGGCGCTCGTCCCAATATGGAGTGGCTTCGGAGCTCGGGGATGGCGCTGGGGCAGGCGATCATTACCGATGAATTCCTGCGCACCAACCTCGCCGATGTCTATGCTGCCGGCGACGTGGCGCAAACCAATGACCTCGCAGAAGGCCGGCCGGTGCAGAGCGCCCTGTGGTCCAATGCCGTCGAGATGGGCAGGGCCGCGGGCTCCAACATGGCCGGCCGCAAGAGAAAATACCCCGGTTGCCTGGCGGTGATGAATGCCACCGAGCTTGCGGGGCTGGCAATGGTCACGGTAGGGACGGTTACGGATGATCATCCCGATCGTAAGGTTAAGGTGCATACCCGGAAAACTGCCGGCGCCTACCGAAAGCTCCTGTTCAATGAGGACAGACTGGCGGGCGCCGTTTTTCTGGGCGATATCAGCAAGGCGGGTCTTTACACTAACCTGATCAGAAATCGGACACCGCTTGGCAGGCTTAAGGAGAAGGCCATCTGCGATACGCTCCAGGTGATTGATATCATGCATCTGTCGCGTTAGGCGGGTAATCTTGTGCTCAAAGAGACTTAGCGTACGAAAAGGCCTGAATCCAGTGAAGGGGCCATGGCACAGGTAACTCCGGTAAAAAGTACAAAAAAACCCCAACATAGGGTCCAGCGGACGGCGGGATCGGCTGCTGGCTGACGATCGATGCCCTTGGCCGCCGTCGCTGACCCTTGTCGTAGTGCACAAAAAAATCCCCTGAAATAACAGGGGATTGCATGAGGAATAAAACGGAAAAGGAAGGAGGAATTAGATCAAAGCTACATGGATATGTCGTCCAACCGCTTTGGCAAATTTTTCAAGGGTCGATAAGCGAATATCAATTGCATGGTTCTCCATTCTGGAAATAACAGATTTGGTGGTATGGAGTTCATGGGCGATTTGCTCTTGGGTCATACCTGCATCTACGCGAGCCTGTTTTAATAGTATTCCAAGCTTGAATGTTTCAAAACGCTCGTTGTAATTCTGCCAGAATTCAGGGTCTTCTCCCATGCGTTTATTTTTATATTTTTGTAAGTCGCTCATGACAACCTCCTTTTTGTAAAATAGTCTTTCTTTCGTCGTTCGGCTGTTTTAATTTCTCTGTCAGGAATTTTCTGAGTTTTCTTGGTAAAAGCATGGTTCATTACTACCAAGTCTTTGCCATCAAAAAAGCCAAATATACGAAAAATGTTATTCCCATATTGGATGCGTGCTTCCCAAATATCGTCAGTCGCTTCTAATTTTTTGAAAAGTTTACTTGGAACAATGTCAAAATTTTCAATTAGATCAAGAACAAAGAAAACTTTTTCCACCTGTTTGTTGGAAAGTGAGTCAAGGTAATCCTGAACTGGACATTCGCCATTTTCGAGGCGATAGAAAATTATTTTTCGCATATTTTTAGGTTAGCCCATTTGCGAACAAATGACAAGTTTAAAAACTGGTCAGTAGAAAGTTCTAACCGAGCTCACTTAGTGCCT
>CAZDYX010000065.1:0-2246 GCA_964509775.1 uncultured Desulfobulbia bacterium
AGATGTCCACGTTCCCCGTAGATGCATTTTCACGGTAACACAACGCGGGTTACGCTCTTCCCCAAAATCCGTTACGATCAGGATTCGTCACCTCCCCCAAAAAACGGAGGCCACGCCCCGAGAGCGCCGCTCCCGCCTCCGGGCTCCAGCAGGATCAGGCCATCCAGCGCCAAGCGGGAACCACTTCGATGTCAACCCCGTCCTCGCACAGATAGTCGGTCTGGTCGAGAGTTACCACCACGGCGCGGCGCTGGCCGCCCAGGCGCGCGCCCTCGATAACGCCCCGCAGCTCACGTCCGCGATTAGCCGGGGTGAGTTCGAGGCAGACCTGGATGGCCGCGTCCGGGACAATGAAATCACATTCCCAGAGGTCGCGTTCGCCGGCGTAATGCAGTTCGCGCCTGCCGCAGCGTAAATGAAGCGCAACGGTGTTTTCGAGTCTATGGCCAAGATCGGGCTGGACTTGGGGTGAGTTGGCCCGGCGCAGTCCATTGTCGATGGCAAAGTATTTGGCCGGGGCGATGACCCGTTGTTTGAAAGAAGCACTGAATTTCGGCACGGCGAACAACAGATAGGCATCCTGGAGGAATTCCACATAACGCGATGTCTGCCCGACGGTGGGAATGGCGAGGTTCTTGGTCAGGCTCTGGAGCGAAAACGGTTGCCCGGTGTTGGCCAGCAGAAAGAGGATAATATTCATCACATGGCGCGTCTCGCGCAGTCCGTGACGCGCCGCCACGTCGCGCTGGACCACGTCCCGCAGCAGTTCCTGTAAAACCAGGTCGCGACGCTCGCTCACGAAAATCGGAAATCCGCCGTCGTCCAGAAAGGCACGAAAGGATTCCACCCCACGACCTTTACCGGTAAAGGCCAGATACTCGACATAACTGAACGGAAACACCTCGAACGACAGATGCCGTCCGGTGAGTTTGGCCCCCAGTTCCCTGCCCAGCAACGAGGCGTTCGATCCGTAACATACACTGCCCGTCCGCGATCAAGAAGCGCCCGCACCAGACGTTGCCATTCTCCAACTTCCTGAACCTCATCCAGAAACACCGGCTGGTCCGGACCAGCCAGCTCGTCCAGCACCGATAAAAAAGTGGGAAAATCCTCGGGTCCCATACCGAAGAGGCGGGTATCCTCGAAATTGCAGTAAAATCCTTTTCCCGCGCGACGCATCAACTGGGCCTGCAGGGTGCTCTTGCCGCAACGCCGCACGCCGGTCAGAATGGTCGCCTGGGTGCTGCGTACGGTGAGATCGGCAATCAATTGACGTTCGATCTCTTGCAGCGGAGAAGACGGCTTTATCGGGCTGCGAAGAATAGATAAAAGTGTATTTCGTAATAGCATAATTTTGTTCTATTGTATGCAACAAACTTCAGACAATGTCAAGGTCTGTCTTGGCCAGGGCTGACTATCTCGCGGGAAGAGGAAAGCGGCAGGCCAGGTAAAGGGGATAGTGATGAATCCGGTTCGTGGAGTCAAGAAAGAGATTCTTACCGCTCATGATGGTCCGGAAGGGCGGATTGTATTTCAGGGCAAAGACCTTGAGGCTTTTTGCCTGGGTCACCCACCCTGATTTGACCTCGACGGGTAAAATTTCGCCTTCGACCTCCCTAAGAAATTCCACCTCCGCGGTTGCCTCCTGCCAGGAGTAAAGTTCACCAGCACCCGCACATATAAACTCCTGTGCCACAAAATTTTCCGCCATATAGCCCTTATAGGTGCCGTAATCATAATCCAGAATCGCCTTGACTGGGAGGTTGCCGAGGGCGCCGAGGATTCCTGTGTCAAAACAATAGAGTTTAAAAAAATTTTCCTTGGCATGGGCGGCAAAGGGTAATTCCCCGCTGTTGACGATTTTCACCTTGATGATCAGGCCGGCTTTTTCCAACCAATCAATAACGTTCGTGAGCCTCTCATAACCCCTGATACCTGGTATTACGTCCTTGAATTTGAACTTGGGGGCCGAGCCGTCCTGGTCTCTGGCCAACTGGGCCGGAATGTTTGCCCAGAGCCGTTCCAGGTGCATGCTGTTTATCTTGCCGGAATGTTTCGCTATATCCGCCACATAGGTGGTGATAAGATCGCTCTGGACCTTACGTACTGCCTGAAAAGCCGCATACGGGTCATCTCGCAAATCCCCATAGGTCTTTACTGCCTCAGGCAGCCCTCCTACAGCCATATACGTCTTCAATAGCGACCAGAGCCGGGCGTGGACGTTTTCCGGAATAGTATCTCTCGCC
>CAZDYX010000065.1:2256-12603 GCA_964509775.1 uncultured Desulfobulbia bacterium
TGACCGAGGCAAGGGGGGCAGTCTGCTGTTCTCTCAAGTCAAAACAGCCGGTAATAGTATCTCCCGCCGCAAGATCCCTAAGAAACGTATATGACCTCTTCTCGCCGATCCCGAGTAAAAATTCCGACAGGGACAGAGGAGACATGTTCAGGAATTCTACCTTGCCGACCGGAAAGGAACCAACGCTCAGCTCCACTCCCAAAAGTGACCCGGCCGCGCACACCGCCAGTTGCGGCATTTCTTCATGAAAATACTTCAAGCTGGTCAGTGCCCGCGGGCACTGCTGAATCTCATCAAAAATAAGCAGATCGGTCTCGGCCGTGATCGCCCGATCGAGATAAAAGCTGAGTTCCCTGAGTACCCTCCCTGGGTTCAAGTCCGCGGCAAACAAGGCGGCCAATCGTTCATCCCGTTCGAAATTCACATAATGAAACGTCGGAAAATGGTGTTGGCCAAAGGCAAGAAGCGAATAGGTTTTGCCCACCTGTCTCGCGCCACGCAGGATGAGAGGCTTACGCTTCGGCCTTTGCCGCCATTCTATGAGTCGGGTGGAAATATCTCTTTCCATGGTTTTCTATCCCTTCACGATAAGGTTTTTTTGCAAAAGAACTTAATTTTGGTACTTTTTGCAAGCACTTTTTTTAAATTTTGGTATTTTTCTGTACAACTTTACGATTCCCTCCACCATCGGGGTGGTATAATCCCGGACATGGGCATTTGGGATGGAAATAAAAGAGAAAAACTGATACCATGGCAATGATTTGGATACGGGGTCATCTTCTCCATGCCTGTCATGGGAAAAGGGCATAACCAAAAAGGACGATTATGAAATATTTTTTCGGAAATAGACTGGCAATAAAGGCCCTCCTTTTTATGGCGATGTTTGCGGTTATTTCGTGCCCGGGATTGGCCGGGGCCCAAACCGCCATGAGGGGCATGCCCGTGAACCTCAGCGGGCAAATCCTGATTGACAACGGTGCGCCCATGACCGCCGGAATCGTTGCCTTTTTTAATGCCGACTCCGGTCCCCCGCCGAACAAAGGCAGCATGCGTCGGATTCCGGACCGGGTGACCCAGGTGGACCCAACCGGCCAGTTTCAGGCAAGGATTCCGGCCGGCCGCTATTTTATCGGGGCCTTGCAACGGCCGGTGAGCGAGGGACCGGGACCGCCTCGTCCTGGGGAAAAATTCTTTTTTGTCCATGACGAGAAAGGAGATTTACGCATCTTTATTGTCAGCATGGGCGCTGACCTCAATATTGGTCCGGTTGTTGGCCGTTCCCAGGAAGGTTTTCAGGAAATCGACGAGTACTTTACCATTTCCGGGATTATTATTTATGAAGACGGAAAACCCTTTGCCGACGCCGTCATCCTCATCAAGTCCAATCCAAATACCCCCAGGCCGGATTATATCTCGGAAAAAACCGGCAAGGACGGTCGATATCAGATCAAGGTCCCGGCCGGCAAATCATATTATTTGATCGCCCGCGACAATCTGGGATTCGGCCGGCCGGCCCCTGGAAGTTATTTGGGGGTCTATGGCGGCGCCACCCTTTGTTCAGTCACTGCCAAGAAAGGGGAAACCGTAACCGGGATCGATATGCGAATGGCCCGGATACCGGAGCCAGGGGCAATTAAGGAAAAGGTCCAGGGGCTTCCCGATGCCAAACAAAAGGGGATGGAAGAGAAGGCCAGATTGCAGGAGACCTTCCAGCCCTTGAGCCCCCAACCCGGGCCTCCCCCCGTGCCTTGAGACTGTTATATGAAGATCCGCCAGGCGATCTCCATCTTATTGTGGGGAGTAATCCTCTTTCCATCTTTCGTAAGTGCCAGGACGATCAAGATTGACACGACCTGGACCGGGGAGGTGGTAGTGGACGAGGACATCCTGGTCCCGGCCGGGGTAACCCTCATTGTTGCGGCCGGGGCCTCGATCCGGGTTACGCCCTCCGAGAGCACCAAGATCGACCCTGAGTTTTTATCCCACCAAACCGAAATCCTGGTCCGCGGGCAGATACGGATTGAGGGCTCGGCCCAGGCCCCGGTTTCGCTTACCAGCTCTGATCCTGCCCTGCACTGGGCCGGCATTATTATTGATGGCGGCAAGGGGGAGATGCACTCGGGTGTAATCAGAGACGCGGAAACCGCGATCCATATCGTGAACGGCGCCATAAAGGTCGAGGATTGCGATGTGTTCACCAACCGCTACGGGTTGGTGGTCCAGGGAGAGGGCGCAAATCTTTTACTCCGCAATACCCGGGTCCGGAATAATGAATACGGCCTCTTTGCCCTTTCTGGCGCCAAGGTAACCGAGGAAAACAGTGCGGTCCAGGGGAACAATAAAAAGGATTTTTTCCTGGCTCCTTCCCGAAACATTACCATACCGGCAAGGGTCTATACCTTGCCGGAGAAAACCATCACCCATCTCTATCAAGACGAGGTGCTGACCGGCACCACCATCTGGCAGGGCCGGATTGTCATTGACGGAATCGTGCGTCTGCCGGCCGAGGCCCGGCTGATTATCCTGCCCGGGACCCTCATTGAATTTACCAAAAAAGATACCGATAACGATCAGATCGGCGAAAACGGCATGCTCCTTCAAGGCGGTTTTATCGCCAAGGGAACGGCGGAGCAGCCGATCATCTTTAAATCCGCGACATCGGATCGGCATCCCGGCGACTGGGACGCCATCAATATCATGGGCAGCGATCAGTCCCAAAACCTTATTGAATTTTGCCAGATCGAGGATGCCTTTCGTGGGCTTCATTTCCACTTTTCCAATGTGGCGGTCAATCATACCGTGATCCGAAACAGCTATCGGGCAATTCAGTTTCAGGAGTCAACGGTGGCCATAACCAACAGCCAGTTCTATAGCAACAAAAGCGGGATTCAGGCCCGGGATTCCGAGGTCGAATTAAGGGGGAACGATCTTTTTGACAATTGGTCCGGCGCAAATTTCTTCCGTTCCAGAATCGTTGCCCGATCAAACCGCTTTGCGGATAACCGCCTGGAGGGACTGCGGATCAGGGAGGGGACCTCAATGGTGGAGGAAAACCTCTTGGCCGGCAATCGGTATGGCCTGCTCATGGCCGATGCGGTGTATGGTGGGGTGAGCAAGAATCATCTCGCGGCAAATTCCGAGGTAGGGGTATTGTTGCGCAACTGTGATCAACTCGAGGTAAGCGGCAATGTCATGGCGCAAAACGGCATCAACGGCATGAGTATCCAAGATTCCCGGGCCCTTATCCGTAAAAATCTTATTACTGAAAATGGGGAACGGGGAGTGGGGATTCTATCCTTTAGCGGGGTTATCACCGAAAATAACATTGTTAATAACGGTCGCTATGCCATTGGTCTCGATGGGGAGACTGATGTTTCGGCCCCTGACAACTGGTGGGGGAAAGGCGACCTTAAGGCGGCAATCTATGACCGCCATGACGAGGAAAGGCTTGGGGAAGTCCTCTTTTCCCCTCGCCGGGACACGGCCGTTTCCTTTCGCTGGCCCCTTAAAACCATAGAAATCGATACGGGCTGGGCAGGTCTTATCGAGGTCCCGCAGAAGCTTACCGTGACCAAAGAGGCAAGTCTTTCGGTTCGACCCGGGACGCAAATCGGGTTTGAAAAGGGGGCAGGGATGACCATATTTGGTCGGCTGATTGCAGAAGGCCAGCCGGACCAGCGCATATTATTTAACGCCGTCAATACCCATGCGCCTGCAAGCTGGGATTCCATCACCCTGGAACGGGCCATGGAAAGCCGTCTTGTTAACTGTGATTTTCAGGACGCGACCTGGGTCGTGCATAGCCACTTTACCTCGCTCGTTATTTCGGGGTGCCGATTTAGAGGGAATGAGGGAGGGGTGAGGTTCCGAGGCGGACCGTTATCCGTTTCGCGTTCTCTTTTTTCGGGTAACGGAACTGGAATCAGGCCCTATAAGGGTCTGGGAGAATTCCAAGAGAATGTGATCACCGCAAACGAGATAGGTATTTTTGTCCGGGATGGCGGGGAGGGGGTTGCGATCCATCGCAATAATATCTATGGTAACGATCGGTACAACATCCGGCTTGGCGATTTCAATCTGGAGAATGTGGATGCCCGCGAAAACTGGTGGGGTGAAGGGCCGCCGGCAGACTCCCTCTTTGACGGCAGGAAAGAACCGGGCGTGGGAATGGTTATCTTTGAACCCTTCTTGGATAAGCCCGTGGATATTCCGATTCCGGGTGACAGGTGAGGCCCGTGGGGAGAAATAATCGGTGAGTGGAATCCGTGTTTCCGGGATCATATTGTGGGCCTTTGTCCTTTGGGTCTCTGCCTTTGCCCTGACCGCATGGGCGGAGGTTGAACCGACAATGGTCCGATTTTCGGGCCGCGTTCTTGATGGCGCCAACAACCCGGTAGCCGGTGCCGAGGTCTATGTATATAAGAACCGGCAGGTGAAAAGGCCGGCGGACTTTATTTCGAACCGAACGGAACAAGACGGTCGGTTTCGTCTCTTTTTGCCGGCCGGAAGATACTGGTCCGTGGCGGTCTTAAGAAAGGGAGGAACCCGTTTCGGCCCCCTTTCTCCGGACGATAGGCATTCCGGTGAAGCGATCTCCCTTGACATCGTCGATCCAACGGGAAAGACCATGGATTTTATTGTCCTTAATCTCCGGGAGGCCTTTCGTCAGGGTCAGAAGAAAAACGAGGCCCTGGTGCGAGTGCGGGGAAGAATTCAGACCGGGCAGGGTGAGCCGGTCAACATGGCATATGTGATGGCCGATGTTCGCAAACAGCCGAAAGAAATCCCGCTCTACCTTTCGGCCTGGACCTCTTCCGATGGCCTTTTTTCCCTTTATCTGCCGCAAGGCAGATACTTTCTGGGGGCCTTTCGACAATTTCCTCCCCGGGAAGACCTTACCCTCCCAAAAGAAATGGATATTGCGTACGACCAGGAAGGATTGGAATTCGTGCTTTCCCCATAGGACACCCCCAGATCATGAAAAGGAATTCAGGAGTCAGAATACAGAATACAGAAGTAAAGACAAGATGGGCATGTTCAGGGCGAATTCTGACTCCTGACTTCTGAATCCTGACTTCTATTTTCACGGTTAATTTTTATGTTGCCAGGAAATGAAAAAATTGACCAGTGCCGCATTCCGGCCGATTCATCGCGCCTGACCTCTTTTTGCGTTTTTTTCCGAAATCCTGGGGTAGGTCTTGATAACCTGGATCGGATCGCTACGGCATGTGTTCTTGTCCTTGTCGGCTGGGCCCTGATATTGGTGGTGCAACCCGCTTCGCCGCAAGAAAAAAGCTCGGGGCAAGAGGTCATTGTCGAGGCAAAGGTTGAAAAGACCCCTGCCTGGGACGATAAGGTCCGCCTGATCAACGACTTGTTTGACGCGGGCAATCTTGACCAGGCAGAGGAGGTGATCAAGAAGCTCATTTCCGAGTTTCCCCAAGACGGCATGCCCCACCTGCTCCTGGGCGATCTTTTCGTGCGCCGACAACAACCCCTTGATGCCATGCTGCATTATCAACAGGCAGTAGATCTTAACCCTGATTTTCTGGACAAGAAGACCCCCCTGTTTCAGGGGAAGAAAATAAAGGCCACCATCGACGAGGCAGAGTCGGTCATAGGCGAGAGTCTGACCAGGAATCCGAATGATCCGAATCTGAAACAGTCCCGGAAGACGCTCTATTATATGAAACGCCGGATGGCCGGAGGTTGCGGGTAATCTTTCAAGGAAGTCATGATGAAACGAAAAAGGTTTATCATAATGGGCGGTGCCGTGGGTGTGGGCGCAGTGCTGCTTTCTTTTTTCGGCAATCCCGCGAACACGGGTATATGTATCTCCTGTTTTCTGGAAAACATTGCCGGCGCGCTGGGGTTGCACCAAAACGTCAGGATGCAGTATATCCGGCCGGAGATTATCGGCCTGGTCCTGGGCTCCTTTTTCATGTCCCTGTATCGGAAGGAATGGCGAACCACCGGGGGCAGCTCGCCCCTGCTGCGGTTTGTGATCGGCATCCTTCTTATTGTCGGCTGCTCCGTATTTATGGGATGTCCGGTCAAGATGATTTTAAAGCTCTCCGCCGGGGATCTTTCCGCCCTTCCCGGCCTTGTTGGTTTGACCTGCGGGGTCTATATCGGCCTTGAATTTTTGGAAAACGGCTTTGCCCTGGGCGTTCCCCAACTCATACCCCGGACCAACGGCCTTATTCTGCCGGGGGTTATGGTTTTCTTGCTCCTGATGTTACTCATTCAGCCCTCCCTGCTGGGCCAAAGCATAAAAGGGACCGGGGCCCAGCATGCGCCCCTGCTCCTTTCCCTGGGGGCCGGACTGGTTATTGGCGCCCTGGCTCAGTACACCCAATTTTGCATTACCGGCGGGATCGCCCGGATCTTCCTGTGGGGGCCCCGCGAGATCCTGAACTGCCCCCGTTCCACCGGGCTGCTTATAAGTATCGGCTCATTTTTGGGTTTTGCCTTCATTGCCAACCTTCTTACCGGACAATTTTCCCTGGCCTTACATGGTCAGCCCAGTTCCAATGAAAGTTATGGCTGGGCCTTCCTGGGCATGCTGATGGTAGGGTTCGGATCGGTATTGATCCGGGGATGCCCGTTACGGCAATTGATCGCGGCCGGTCAGGGGGATAATGATGCCGGGGTCACGGCTATGGGGATGCTCGTAGGGTCAGGGCTGATCCAGAACTGGGATCTTTCCGGCACCTTGGCAGGGACACCTGTGCCCGCTCGGATTGCCGTGTTGTTGGGCATTGCCCTTATAATTGTAATCGGATTACTCAACAGAAAAAGGGGATATGGAATTGCGCCAGAATATCAGATCGGGTTGGATTAAGGGCCTTGGCCCTAAGGAACTTTTTGGTGTTGTCTTGTCTTTGGCCGCCTTCCTCTTGGGATGCGCACCCCAACCAAGCCTTGAGCTAGGCAAGACCACGCTTAGCGAAGACACCACCTGGGAGGGCACCATTTTAGTTCACGGTGACGTCTATGTCCCGCCCGTGATTACCTTGACCATACTGCCGGGAACCATGGTCAAATTCATGCGCATTGATGAAAAGAGCGAGCAGAATCTCTTTGTGCCGGATTCGCCCTATTACCCGCAGGCAGAGATTATCATCCGAGGTCGATTGCTTGCACAGGGGACCAAGGAAAAACCCATTGTCTTTACCTCGGCGGAAAGAAACGCCCAGCCCGCAGACTGGGGGGCGATCAATTTCCTCGGCAGCGAGGGGAATGTCATTTCCTATGCCAAAATCCTTTGCGCCTATAACGGCATCCACGCCCATGGCTCTCAGGTTACGGTCGCACACAGCGAGTTGGTCAAAAACGGGGTGGCTATCAGTCTTAAACGGGAAGAGGAGACTCCAGGGGTGCCGTGGTTCGACAAGGATTCCGACCTTACCATCATTGCAAATGTGATCGTCAACAATAAGGGCGGGATAGGCATGAGAAATTCCCGGGCGATCATCTCCCATAACCTGATCAAGGATAATAAGTTTTTTGGCATCTGGCCCAAGGAGGATCTAGCCGCGGTCGTGACCTATAATGAGATCACCGGCAATAACAAGGGGATCTACCTCTATCAGGCAAGGGGCCTGGAGCTGCACCATAACAACATCTATGACAACACCGAGTACAACATCGGCGTGGCCGAGGCCCAGGATTATCCGGTAGAGGCCCGGAACAACTGGTTTGGCACGAGCAACCGGCAAAAGATCGAGGAACTGATCTTTGATAAAAAGGATGACCCGACCCTGGCCGAGATCCTCTATGATCCGGTGCTTGACCAGCAGGTGGCCTGGGAGGAACGCTGATGACCCGAGAGCACAAGATTACCTGGATCGCGAGTTTTTCCCACTTTTTCACCCACAGTTTCATGACGCTGTTGCCGGCCGTGCTGGTGGTGATAACCAGCGAGCAATCCATAAATTTCATGGACATCGGCCTCATCGCCAATATCGGCTATTTCCTGTATGGACTGGGGTCTATCCCGGCCGGGATCCTTGCCGACCGGGTGGGATCAAAACGGGTGCTCACCCTCGGGGTGTTGGGGATGTCTTTCTCATCGCTTCTCGTCGGTCTTTCCATCGGGTCTTTTTTCTTTGCAATTACCTATGCCCTGCTCGGTCTTTTTTCAAGCGTCTACCACCCGGCAGGTTTGTCGCTCATCGGCCGGCACATCAAGGTCAAGGGCAAGGTCCTGGGTATCCACGGCGTCCTTGGTAACCTGGGGCTCATCCTGGCCCCGCTTACGGCAAGCCTGTGTATCATGTTTTTTGGTTCCTGGCGGGCCGCCTATATTTTTTACGGCCTATTCGGCCTGGTATTGGGACTGGTCATTTATTATGCGAGGATTGAGGAGGAGCAAGACCTTTCCCTCCGGGACATGCTCCCCGGAAGGAGGAAAGCCGTTAACGAGGGGGGAATTGCAACCGAGCAACGGGATCAGTCTCACGTCCCCAAGGGGGAGAAAACCTATGCTGTTTTTCCCTTTGCCTTGGGAATGCTTTACCTGGGCAGTATCCTCTCCGGTCTTATCTTCCGGGGATCATTGACCTTTTTCCCGACCTTGTTCCAGCGGGAGGTAAATTTTATCGCCAACCATGATACCCCCGTGGTGCTGGCCGGAACCATGACCACGGCAATACTTTCTTTCGGCCTGATTGGGGCCTGGTTCGGGGGGTATGTAAACGACAAGATAAAGAGGCCGGAACTCTTTCCGGTCATCGTCTTTGTCCTGGTGACCCCGGCCCTGTATTGCATCAGCCGGTTTACCGATTCCTGGCTGATTGCGGCCAGCGCTTTTTTTAGCCTGGTCTATTACACCTGGCAGCCGTCCCAAAATTACCTCATCGCCAAATACACCCGCAAGGCCTCCCACGGTAAGAGCTTTGGTGTCAATTTCTTTTTACTCTTCGGCATGGGATCGATAGCCACTGCCGTGGGCGGGTACACGGCCGACAATTTCGGGGTGGATTTCTTTTACCGGTTGATGGCCTATGTCTCCCTTGCGGCCCTGCTCGCCGCCCTGACGGTCCTCGTGGTCCGGCCATATCAGGTAAAGTGGCAGGTTGTAAAGGAATAAATCTCGCCAAGGATCAGGCACCCCGGGTATGTCCATCTGGGGTCAGGTCTTGAAATATAACATTTATTTTCATCTATGGAATGATTTGATCCCCTATGAGGTTGAAATCGGGAATGCCACCGATCCGCACCTATGATTCCACCTTGTCACTTTTTTCAGTTTGTTCCTGCTCTTTACGCAAATTGCGGCCCGTACTGTGCAACTTTTTTCAGGACTGAACCCACTACATTATACACAACTTGCGAGGCCCTCCAGAGCTATAAAGAAACTTAAAGTGGCAACTACTTAAGGCTTCTATTCCAGGATCTCGTTTACCGTACTCGACAATCTCCCTTTATGCAGAACCACCTCCAGATTCTGCCCTTTTTTCACCTGGCTGGAGGAACGAACGATGATCCCGTCCGGTTCCGCACGAACAATGGCATACCCCCGCCCCAATATGGCGCGAGGATTCATCGCCGCAAGGACTTCTGCTATTTTTTGTATTGTTTGTCGCCTTTTCTGTAACTGAAAAAAGAGTAACGTCTTAAGCCGTGGCATCAGTTCGTTGACCTTGTGTCCGGAGAGAACAAGCTTTGGTTCCGGGCCATAGCGAAAAAGTTGGGCAGAATTTTTTTGGAGCCTTGTCTTGTGGACGGTAAGACCGTTTAACAAGGCACGGGTCATGGCAGCCTGGATATAATCCAATTGCAACAAGGAGTGATCAAGCAATGACCTTGGATCCCGCAGAACCCTTCTAAGGGCCAGAAGATGTTTTCTCTCCGATAAAAGCCTGCCTGTTGTCCTGTCAACCAGCCGTTTGTGAAGGACGAGGATCTTTTCCCGGAGAGTATGCGCGGAAGGGATGACGATTTCAGCCGCCGCAGTCGGGGTGGGGGCCCGAAAATCGGCAGCAAGGTCGGCGATGGTAAAATCCACCTCATGGCCAACGGCAGAAACCACCGGAATATCCGAGGCAAAGATGGCGCGCGCCACCTTTTCTTCGTTAAAACACCAAAGGTCCTCGATGGAACCGCCACCCCGGCAGAGGACAATCACATCAGACCGGCCACGCTCGTTTAACATGGCCAGGGCCTCCACAATGTCGTCTGCCGCACCCTCGCCCTGGACCCGTACCGGAAAGATCTCAATGGGAATATTGCAAAAACGTTCTTCTGCCATTCGTAAAAAGTCAAAGAGGGCCGCACCCGTGGGTGAGGTGACCAGGGCCACGCGCCTGGGGAAAAAAGGGAGTCTCTTTTTGGCCGCCTGAT
>CAZDYX010000066.1:0-12602 GCA_964509775.1 uncultured Desulfobulbia bacterium
TCTATCAGGTATTAAACCCTCAGGGTCCCGGGGGGCAGCACGAAGCGTGAAAATAGGTTCAAGGTTCAGGGCGCAAGGTTTTTACGCTTGCAACTTGCATCTTGAAACTTTCTTTTCATATCAAAGGGGAAAAATCCCTGGTTGGTCGCCTTTCACCGTGGGCCGCTGGACCGATTGGTACGGGGACCTGACCTGGATCCCGGCTGAACCCTTCGGGTATCTTACCCATCATTACGGGAACTGGATCTACCTGAACCATCGTTGGTGTTGGGCCCCGCCGGTGGCTGTGGTGAGAAGGGGTCTCCCCCTGCTCAACGTGGGTTTTTTCTGGTATCCCGGAAGGGTGTCTGGATCCATCATGGCACCCATGTGGGCTGGATCCCCCTGGCCCCTCATGAACCCTATTACTGCCACCGTAACTGGGGAGGCCCTCATACCATCGTCGTCAATCAGGTCAACATCACCCGGATCCACGTCGATGTCCGTAATTATATCTATGTCAACCAGGCCATTGTCGTCAATCGGGACCATTTCTTCGGCGTCCGAACCTACCGGAATGTCCGCGTGGCCGATATGAACCCGACCACCATCGTCAGCCGCTACCGGGCTGCCCCGGTAATCAATGATACGGTAATAACCGATTATAGGGACCTGCGACAACGGTTCAACTTCACAACCGCAAGAGTAAACGAGAAACCTCATCTTACGGTAATCAACCGAATCAGGCAGAATGAAAGGATCATCCATGAGGGCCGGAGAGAAAATCCGGTCTTGCTCCGCGAGCAGGTAAAGAAGATCCCTGAAGGCAGACCCAACCGCCAGTCACGGATCGAGGCCCCAAAGGCCATGAATTATCTCGTCCCGGCCGATCAGATGAACCGGCCGAAATCCGAGCTAAGGCTCCCGCCAAGGGAAATCAAAGGACGGGGAGAAGGCCCGGCGGCAACTCGGACCGAAAGGCCCGAAGCAAGGCAACCGGAGCGTTCGGGACCAACACCGCAAGTCCAACCGGCGCCGGTTGAAAAACCCGAACGGATCACTCCTCCGAGAGCCGTTCCTCAAGGACAACCTCCGGCAACGAGCAGACCCCTGCCACCACCTCCACGGCCCGAACAGCCACGTCCTAACGCCTGAAACCTGAAGGTCCGGGGAAGCCCGCTGAACTCCAAAAAACACCGGAGCAGACCAAACCGCCTCGGTCCCAGGAGCAGCCCCAGGAAAAGTCGGGACAACAGGAAAGGCCCCGTTAACCCCTATCTTATCTTTTTCAGCCGGATCATCAGCCTCTGGGTGGCGGCGGTTGAAACGGTCACGATCTCCAGGTAATCCTGATACCCGGATTTTTTCACCACCACCTTATGCATGCCGGTGAGGACCCCCTCTTCGTAGGTGTTGTCTTTCGAGGGCTCCAGTTTGTTTCCGTCTATGAATACTGCCGCATCAGGGGGATCCACTTCGATAAAAATCCAACCGGAAGGTCTGACATCCCGAGTTCCGTAGGGTTCCGATGAAGGGGGATAATAACTGGGCGGGTAGGGTTGGGGGTAAGGATAAGGGGTCCATTGCACCAGGGTCCCTTGGGACCCATTAGGTTGAGGGGTTGTAGTCAGAGCGGCGGCCGTCACCTGTGCGCCAAAGACCAAAATAAGTGGCACCCCAAAAAAGAAGAATATATAAGCAATAATTTTAGAACTTTTTTTCAGAAAAATCATCAGCCCTCCCTCCGATTTATTTTCACCCTTATCTTAAATCTCTTGGCACCTTGAGCCTATTTTTCTTCGCGCCGTCCTTTTTACGCCATTTAATCCACAAGCCGGAATTCAAGGATATCTTTCATTAGTCTAAAATGATTATCCAATGAATAAATTTTACAACCATTTTGCTTCGCGTTTTGGACAAGGATCAGATCCGGAATGCCGATTCCATTTAAACCATTTTTCAAACATTGAAATTGGAACCTGACAATTTGTTTCCAGTCAATGGTTAACTCCAACTTAGTAATGGTTTGCAGTAAGTTTATGAGTTTTCGTTGACCGCGAACTTCCAAAGACGGGACCAATTCGGCCAGAATAAGATCATTGATAACAATGAGATTTTCATCAATTAAGAAATCAAGTTTTTCGGAATTATTTCCGCTCCTGAAATATTCTATCCAAATGGATGTATCGACTAATACCGACATCGACGCCCTCTTAAGGCGTTCATATCAATGTCCAAATCTACCTTGCCCTTAAATTTTTTTAAGCCTGAAATTTTCGATTTCTTGATTAAATCCTCTAAGGCGGTGATAATGACTTTGGTTTTTGTAGTAATCTGAGTAGCCTTCATGGCCTCAGTGAGTAAAGCTTCCGGAATATCAAGCGTTGTTCTCATAATGACCCTCCATATGCATTAATTTAGCATTTAATGCATATAATGTCAAGATTGCTTTACCTGTCGATTCTGTTCAACACCGGGATCAGCCGGAGCCGCACTTTGGGGGATTGGTTGTATCCAGATGTTCGTTAACTATCCCCTCTTTCGTTTCAATACCAATTTGATTGCTATGTACGGAAAAAGAAAAAATATGAAATTACAGGCTTTCACAAAGGCCATCCCATAGTAATTCATTATATCGTATTCATGCCTTGATATTTGAAAAAAATTAGAATGTGTTTTATAGCCTATATCCCCGCCAAACAAAAAGAGGCAAAACCAAAATAGTGTTAATATGAAACCCATTACGAAACATCGGATCAATACTTTGGAAATAATTTCCAGTTCGTCATACCAATTCAATAATTCGTTCATTTTTCCTCCTGTTTTAAATCAGCCAAAGAATGCTCCGTGGAGATCGCTATCCACCTCTTTGACCAGGGCTTCCAAACTTTTTGTACCCTGGGGCATTTCCTAAGAATGCCATTTCAGGTCTCTTCTCATCCAATAGAGTTTCCAGACATTATCTTTTCTGATGTATTTAAATTTGGCCATAGGCGAACTGGTCCATCCTTGCGGATTATCCCAGCGCGGCCTTTCCTCGTAAACGATTACATCATACCCTTCGACTTTAAAGATCGTCCGCAGTTTATCACGAAGATGCGCCGGAGATCTCCGTTACACATTTTCCGGCTGTGTTTTCAATAAGCTTCAGTTCAATTTCACTGAATGGCATCGAGATGTTTTTCTCTTGTACACCCACATAAATCCCCACCAGACGGACAATATCTGGAACGGGTTAATGGTTTTCTGAATGAATTGAACAACGTCCCCATCCCCATTGCAATGATCTTTTTAATTTCTTTAGGTAATGTATCAGGAGACCTACCATGTTTCACTATATGTTCGAGGCCCTCAGATGCTATATCTTCGCAATACGCTTCCCAGATAGACGTTATCAGAACGATTGCAGACTTATTGAGAACTTCAAGGCCACGGCGACGTCCCTGAGATTTCCCACCTAATTCTTCATGCAACTTAAGTAGTCGCTCAATATCTTGTGCATTTTCAACGAACAGCTTATGTGCTTTGCTTCGCATACTCTTCTCTTATGAAACGCTAACGTAGGCATCACCTGCTGAGTGGAGCGCAGCGAAACTCAATCAGGTGCATGCAGTTGTTCGCATTCCTGGTCCGTTCCGGGTCTCCATTCAGCCTTCAGATTCACCCGCTCGCCATCGACTCTGAGCTCAAGCTTGGTGATGTTCCCATTCGCCGACAAGGCTCTTATTGTCTCTGGAATAACGTGGGCCATACTCTTGCCGTCACGATGGTCTAGTGCATTGCGAGCCCTGTTGAGCGCGTAGAGTGCAATGTCCTTCATTAGGGAGTAGTCGTAGTTGATGCCTGCCAAGCAAAGGAGACCGGCAAGAGACAGAACAAGAACCGTACTTCCTGGCTAAATACTCTCAATCTGTATGTCTTGCCCATGAAGGGATGACTCTAGCCACGCCTCAAAGGTGGGCTCATCATAATACCATTCAAAGGCGTTTTCAGGACGCCCGAGCCGGATTTCGGCATTCCCCCTGTGCCTATTCAACCAAGTACCATAGGAGTCGGCTATGGTTAGGTAAATCGAACTCCCCTGCATGCTCTTGCCAGGTTCACAGTAGGATTTATAGCCCGCTTCGTTTCTGAAGTAGTCAATGAGTGAAAGAGCAAGGAAGAGTCTCAAAGATCTAAGGAGTTCGGAGAACTCGCGAAATGACAAGGTCGTGAAGCCAAGCGCGACTTCGAGGTGTGTGTGCTCACTGCGTGTATCCATATCAGAGAGTCCTCCTTTTGATGATGCGAACGAAAAGAGCACCTGCGGAGCGAAGCGGAGTCAGGTGCATCTTTTGGTTCTTCTGAGTTTATTCGCCACTGAAACTGAAACAGCAACAGCGGATTCACATTAACGCATGTTATGTGATCCGCTGTTGCTGTTTCAGTACCATATTTTTCATTATTTCTCAACCAATTAGCCGGTAAATTTCGGAAGAACGCCAAAATAACCTGCTTGTCGGGTTGATTTTGTGGTTGGGCACGGGGCCGCGGGCTTTTGCGATATCGCAGGTTAGAACGGCTCGAGGTCGATATCATTCGGGCTCGCCGGAGCAGTTCCCGTCAAGCCACAAGTTTGCCATCGAAGTCGATGCCCGCGGCGCTCGCCGAGTTCGTTCCCGTCAAGCCGAGATTTTAAAAAAAACAATGTCGAGCTTGCGATATCGCCGGAGATGCCGGCCAACTTTCTGCAGCGAGTCATTTGCGGGCCGTGTGGGCCACTTGCGGGCCATTTGCAGGCCACATGATTCAGTCTTTTGCATGTCCTGGTAAAGCGTCTGGTCCATTTTGCAGATCAGGCAAAACGTACCAGAAGTTATTTCCACCGCCTTCCTTCATCAGGATGCGCCTTGTAACCATGTCGTTCAAGTCTCTCTTGGCGGTCCGTTCGGTCGTGCCTGTCATTATTTCGTAATCCGCACGCGTGATCCTTCCCCTTTCGGCAACATGGCGGAGCGCTTTCATCTGCCGCTTGTTCAAATCCACGCAGGCAAACCTCTGTTCGATGGCTACGAGCTTCCGGAAAATGATCCGAAACACATCGCCGTGCGACTCGAACTCAGGTTCCGGCACACCGGCCTCCCGGCAATCATTTATCATTCTGCGTGTGCCTGTGCCAAACTGTTCGATGTACTTGATGAGAAAAAAGGCATCCGCCACCAATTTGTTGCGTGGTTTGGATTCATGTGGCCTCCTGAGGTCCTCTACGGTCAAGTCGCTCGGCAAACCGCCCGGATTTGACACCATCAGTGCGTTATCAAAGATGCGCACTTGAACATTGCCGCTACCGGCGTAATCGCGGTGGCACACCGCATTGGTAATCGCTTCGCGAATGGCGTCCAGCGGATATTCCCAGCTTTCGACCCGTTCTAATTTTCCCTTGATCTTTACCGCCATGCTGGTGTTGCGCCGCACAAACGCCATCGCCTCAGCGACCTGTTCGATAATGTCGCCTTCGATCACCTTCAAATCGAGAAACTCCACTTCGTCATCGCCCTTGAATCGCGCACAACGCACCTTAGACTGTACAAGATATCGCTGCGGGTTTTTCCCGAATAGCAGCAGCGCGGCAATGGTCAATTGGCCATTATGCATTAAATTTAACTGACGGAGCGCCTGATCCGCCGACGTCCGGGGATCAATCTCCCATCGCCGCTCTGTCTTGGCTCGACTCAAGAACTTTTGCACTTTCTCCGTATCGATGTCATCAAGCGTGGCATCCGGCCGCGACGTCTGGTCCCACGTCATCCCGCGCGTTGCGAGGTACAACTGGGCAATTTCGCTTGCCGACAATACCTGGTTTGTCCTTCCCGATCGGCGCAGCGCGCGGTCAAAGGCCGTGACCGGTTTTGTTGAACTCTCTGCCACATCAACCAGGATAACAGTTTTACCTTGCATCTGCTGAGTTGTGACGGCCGGTATAAGTTTAGGCACGGTGTTTTGTGCGATTTTGTTGGAAAGGTCTTCGAGCGTGCCCTTGCCAATCTGAACGCCAACAACATTTCCTTGGTCGGAAGCACCGATATAGAGGCGACCGCCTTTCGCCGAAGCAAAGGCTGCACAGGTTTGGACAATTTCTTTCCACGCCCCAAGGGATTCCTTAAGTTCGATCGTCGCGCCCTCGGGAGGGATTGTCGTATTATCAAGCGATAGCTTCCTCATGCCGAATTTCTCATCTCTTTACCGAAAACTACTTTAGGCCGCCGCCAGTTAGCGACAAGTTTCTTGTGGGGACATAGGGCAAAAATAAATCTGTTCCCCCTTTTTCTTTCCAGAGCCATCAAGTGAGGACCGCTCCCATTTCCTGGCAAACACTCTCGACCACGGCGGCAACCTCGTGAAGAAAGGAATTTCGGTCCGGGGAAGGGGTTGCATCCGGTATGGGTGCGGCACGGTCATAGATCCGTACGCCGATGATTGAGGCGCGAGTATAGCTTGACCCCCGACCGGACTGATTGAAGGCCAATTGCCACTCCTGCATTCGTTCAGCACGTAAACGCCGGGTGGCAAGATCCTGCATTTTGGTTGAGAGCGCATTGGCAAGCCCGTTAAAGACTTGCAGCTTCAGTTCATCGTCAATCGGTTCGGCTGGATCCCAGCGCAGAGGATTCTGCAGCAGGACGTACAACCGCTCTCGAAGCTGATTGCGAAGATTCGCGACGGGCTGAAGATTGCCGTATTCGTCGCCCATTCCAGGCGTTCCGAGTCGCTTGCTCAGTGCCCAAATACGCTTCCAATGTTCCTTACTGACTCCCGGCTTATAAGTAAGGCCCAGAAGCGGCCACCATGTGTCATGGAACCCCTCTGCGGCGCTCTTCACGGCGAGAACTAGGTTCATGCGGTCGTAGATCGGTTTCGCTTGAACGGGTGCCGGCATTTCAATGATTGTATTGATGGCAGCAAGCATGTCCTGCAATTGGCGGATGGTGCGCTTCTGCGATTTTTTCGTTGCATCCAGGTGTTCATCTATTCCCCCCACGAAGAAGCAGGCATCCTTCAAACGGCCTCGTAACGCTCTTTCGGCGAACGGCCCTAACTCTTCTCCAATCGAGGCTAAGACGTTCTCTGCCGACGCTAAAACGTGCTGTTCCTTGGCAGCTGCGTTTGGCAAATTGTCGCCTTTGACTTCATCAAAATGCGTGAACATAAGTAAAAGCTTGTTGGCACTGCCGGATGAGATCATTTCCTTCATAGCGGCGACTGGGGCGGCTTGCATGGGTTGCATCGCGTTATCGACCAGAATAATCGCATCCGATGATTCGATTCGCCGGGTCAGGGAGGTCGGAATAGCCGCAATCGATTTCGGGGTGTGCCCCAGGCCCTCGCCATCAAGCAAAACGAGTTTGGGTTGCTTGCCGTCGTTCCATTCAGGGATGAAGGGGCCTGCCACTCGAACCCCGTTGACCAGAGGCGTTAGTAGCTTTCCGAAGCGAGGAGCATGATTACTGGAAAAGCGTGCCACTGCCTTGATAAAAGCTGCCCGGTCATCGGTTTGCCATGACCAGGATTGGGGCCAACCTTGTTTGTTGCGCCGAACTGTACCGTATTGATCGAGCACGGAAAAGCGCAGTTCGATCTCGTCCATCAGATTGTCGCTGATGTTATGGAACTCCTCGTCTTCTCGGAGACAGCGGTCAAGTTCCTCCTCCAATAGTTCATCGACGACACGTTGATCTTTCTCGTCAGTAGCGCCCAGCTCAGCTTTCATCTGATCGCCGTGCCGCACTGCAATAGATCGCAAGGTTGTGATGCAATTGGCGAGTAATGTGTTGGTGCTATCCAAGTCTATGGCTTGGTCATCTGGGTAATTGTCTAGAAGCGTAGGGGGATCATCGTCATCATCATTCGATGTCGTCGTTTGCGGGCCGTTCCCGAGAATGTAGTTGAAACGGAATCGTTGATTCACATGCATCAAGAGTTTCCGCAAGACTTCGGAGTCACTTCCCCCCCGATATGCTGCAAGCACGGCCTCAGAAATGCACTCATTCAAGTGCTCCCGAACCTCATCAATCGGAAAAAAGGTGACGACAGATCTATACGGGCCGCTATCAAGGACGACTTCTGTCTCATGTACAGTGCACTTTCCCGTTGATGTGGATGGGAATCGTTCGGATTTTGGATCTGTTCCGATCAACTGCCTCAGCAATGTGGTCTTACCTGCCCCAGTTGTGCCAAGCATAAGGGCGCGTCTGTACTCGGAGTCTTTCGACGAGGTTGGCAATGCGATGATGCCCTGTCGAATAGCGCCAAAGTCGTTCTCCTCGGGTTCCATTCCATAATAAAATATTTCCACGACCCGGCGGTGAAAACGAGCTTCAGCGTCGCTTTTTGCAGACAGGTTCCAATAGGACTCGTCACCGAGCAGCTGGTTGAGTTGATTTTTTAGTTTATCGGCCTCAATTGCATCCGCAGTTCCAAGTCCTTGCCGTACTCGCAATCCCGTCTTCCCGGTGTTTGAATCGATACGAACTGGGTGTCGAAAAATCACTGCCCAGGCGTTCCGCCCTTGGGAGCGGCTCAGTGTTGCCAAGAATCGTTTAATCATTTTGTATCCTCCGTTGTTCCGTTGTTGTTCTTTGGTAAAATACAGGACGCAAATCTCTATGTCAAGTTTTTTTTGAACAACAACGGAACAACGGTTGTGGACAGAAGGGGATTTGAGTTCTCCTGATGTTCAATGTCTTTCTTTTTATCCAATCTAAAACGCCAGACTCGCCTTGTCCGCCCACGAAGCCGCCGCTCTATTCGAAGCCCATAAATGTCGGGCTCGTGCTATCCGCCCAGAAGCTCAAGCTTTCCTATAATAAAAGCCAGCACCGTTGGGGGGTTGCTTGCTGGCCAACGTTACGGTTGCGGCGCGGGTTTCCCGTCGCCACGAACCGATGGTTGGCCAGTCTTAGAGTCTTTCTTTGATACGCCTTCGCTCTTTAACGTAAGTCTGGCAAGATCTCTGTAGCCGAGTTTGAACAGCACAAAAGGCATCTGCAAACCTTTGACCTGGTCGCCTCCTTGATCTGTATAGAACCCTATGAGGCCATAGTATTTGATCTCCATCTTCTTAGCCTCGCCTTTTCCCTTCTCGACACGAACCGGTTTGCCGTAGATGGATTCGATCGTCTTCATTGTTGCCGTAGTTCCGAGAAGTTCAGTTCGGCCCTTATCATCGCTGGGGACCAAGTCGAACGGCTCTTCCAACGGATGAGCTTTGAAAGGCGGTTCCGAACCGCCGGAGAGACGCCAGATGATTCCGACAACCCAATTATAGTCCTTTTCCTTTTTCGCTCCAAAGACGCGCTCATCGAGGAGTATTCGCGCCCAACGAACATCGGGTTCCTTCTCAAGGAGGGCCTTGACAGTTGGCACCTGCCTAACTTTGTCGAACTCCGTTTCCCAAAGGACTTGCCACGGTTCGATCTTTTTTAGGTTTGTGTAAGCCGCTGACATTATCTTCTCAATCTGCTTCTCATTGACAGTTAGTCCTGTGCCGGTCTGGTTTGATGACGATGCTTGAGCAAGAGCCATTGTAACGGACAGGCTCAGAATGCAGATCAATAGGGTGATAGATGTGTCGTGTTTCATTTCGGTTTACCTTTCATTTTAGGCCAACGGGGCTATTCAGCGGGCGCGGCTTTTTGCGCTCCGCTGCAAAAGCATGGTTCGACGGTGTCGGGGCTGACTTCACCCGCGTGCGGGGGGATACCTTCCGTACGCGCCTGTCCACTTGACAGCGACGGTCAAGAACGCAACATAGCCCTTCGTCCGGATGTACTCTAGCGCCTGCCGGTACTTCCCGTATTTGTAGCCGCTCTTTGCATAGAACCCGCCCAACGTCGGGCAATCTCCGAAGTCAGCGCAGCCAGCACAGGTCGAGTGCTTCCGCGTGACACAGCAAACCTTGATCTGACATCGCGCCTTTTCGATATCCCGTTCGCCGGTGTCGTAGCCAGCCTTGCACCCCTTGCAGGGATTGCCGTATGCGCGACACGTTCTGCAATAGGCTCCGCAGCACCCAATCTCTTCAATAGCCATGGTCTTTCGAATCTCTCTGAGGCAGTCACCTTCGGTCTGGTGCGCGACCGTCGAACGAAAAGATCACCTGCGGAGCGAAGCGGAGTCAGGTGCATCTTTTGGTTCTTCTGAGTTTATTGGCGCCTTCATGGCAGAAAATAATGAAAAACATTCACCGCCACTGGTACTGAAACAGCAACAGCGGATTCACATTAACGCATGTTATGTGATCCGCTGTTGCTGTTTCAGTACCATATTTTTCATTATTTCTCAACCAATTAGCCGGTAAATTTCGGAAGAACAAGTTATTCTACAGTTTCTGGATAATTCCCCAATTCAGAAGATTTTGGGGATGTAAATGAAAACCATCTGTCTCTGGATTAACGGCCCGTGGTCTACAAACTTTCTCAGGTTCATCGTAACTTATTGTAATTTTAAAATATTATCCTTAAAATTTATTTTGGGCCATTTATTTTTACTACTTGTATATCATACTATTTTACCGAATATACAGAAATAGTTGAATCCTTCATACTGGATATCCTTATTATTTTTAGCCTCCATTCCGTCACAGTCTGATCCCCTCCAACTCGACTCTCCGGTGAAAGGGTATGGCCTGATAGAGATCGCTATTCCATTCTTCAGAGTTCCGTACGATCGAGGAGATGACTTCTCCCGATTCCCATTCTACTTCATAAAGCCTATGTCGGATACAATCTGTGCGTTCATCGCTTAGAGGGCCATTCACCAGGATAAGGAGGTCCCAGTCTGATTCGAAAACGGCATCTCCTCGGGAGCGGGAACCATAAAGAATGATTTCTGCGTCAGGTTCCACTTTACGAACCGCTTGCCTTATTTGCTTAAGTATTTCCTCGTGCTTCATAGGAAAACCTCGGAAGTCCATTCTATGGAACGCTTACCGTCCCATTAAGTATGATGCCTCCAAATCCGTGCCTATTGAAGGGAAATTTTCCGCTGGCTGCTTCCTGCAGCATATCTCACTTACCTTGTATTGTCCTGACTGCGTAGCGTTTTCTGGATTCTTATCTACAGTCGCGCATCAATTACCTTTGCGCTGTCATACCCTGCGCCGCGAGCAATGCATGCTCTACTTCAACCGGAAACTCCACCACTACGAAATGGCTCTTGTGATAGAGGTAGTCCTCCCCGCTCTCATCCACAATTCTTATGAGATCGTCCCTGGCGGCTGTTTCATCCGGAATGATCTCATAAATCTTTCTCAAGATCAGAGAGGCTTCGTAATCGGCATTGTCGACACAGATGGCAAAATGTTTGTTGTGTTTAATCATTGTCTTATTGACTATGATACCTCCAAATCCTTGGCACTTGAAAGGAGAATTTTAGTCTATTGAAGGGTTTGTCCAATGACGTTAATTTAATGAAATTCGCCTTCCCTGCACCGTCACCCTGGTGAAAACCGGGGTCCAGGATATTTAAAACCGAAATTACTGAATTCCGGCTTCCGCGGAATGACCTCCAGAGCTTCCCATAAACGTCAGGGGCTAAAGTTAATGGCATAAGAACCGAAGGAAACTCTAATAAATCAGGGGCGACCCTTAATCCCCCCTTTATCAACGCAAAAATTGGATAAAAAATCAATAAAAATTTGAAATCAAAAGAAAAAAGTGCTAACTTTTCCGTCATTCCCGGGAAACGGGAATCCAGTGTTTTAAATTGGTTACGTCTGGCCTGGATTCCCGCCTGCGCGGGAATGACGGTCTGAGGATTATAGTCAAATAGCCTTAACGACACCGTATTAGAAAGTATTGGAAAGGATAAAATCATGCCGAATGATCCCTTTGAAAAATTGCGGGCCTATCTGGACCAATTGCCCCTGGGATTTCCGAAAACGCAGTCCGGGGTGGAAATTAAAATTCTCAGGAAATTGTTTTCCGAGCCGGAGGCGGAATTGGCCCTGCTGGTCACCCCCTTTCCCGAAGAGCCCCAACAAATCGCCGCACGAACCGGTGTATCCCTGGAAGGGCTGGAAGAAAAGTTGGAGGCCATGTCCCAAAAAGGGCTTCTTTTCAGGCTTCACCGCCAGGGGAAAACCCTATACAACACCGCCCCCTTTATGATCGGTCTGTATGAGTATTCGGTGGAAAGGATGGACCGGGAATTAGCCGAACTTTGCCGGCAATATTACGATGAAGCCTATCAGGATGAAATGGGGGCCAGCAATATACCGGGTTTCAAAGTTATTCCTATAACCAGAAAAATCGACGCCGATCTGGTGTTCTTCCCTTTTGAAAAGCTTAAAGAGGAAGTTCGGGCCGCCCGGAAAATAGCCGTTGCCGATTGTATCTGCCGGAAAGAGACCCGCCTCATGGGCCATGGATGCGATTATCCCCGGGAAACCTGCTTAAGCTTCGGAGTGGCTGCGGAATACTATATAGAAAACAAGATGGGAAGAGAGATCACGGCCGACGAGGCCATTCAAATTCTCGAAGAGGCCGATAAGGCCGGTCTGGTCCATGCCGGGGCCAATACCGCCCATCTGTCCAATATCTGCAACTGTTGTCCCTGTTGCTGCGCCTCGATGAAAGGGATGGTCT
>CAZDYX010000067.1:0-664 GCA_964509775.1 uncultured Desulfobulbia bacterium
CCCTGAACATCGAAAACCTGGTCTACGAGCTGCGCGGCCGCTACACCATTATCATCGTGACCCACAACATGCAGCAGGCGGCCCGGGTCTCGGACCGCACCGCCTTCATGTACGAGGGCTCGCTCATCGAATACGGGATCACCAAAGAGATATTCACGAAACCACGGGAAAGAAAGACCGAGGATTATATCACCGGCCGATTCGGATAAGGGCGGACCGTTGCCGCCGGGATGGCGGCCGGGCGATCGACCGCAAACAGGGTGAATAGGAAGATATGAGCAAACTTCTCCAGAGGGAAATCGAGGGACTCAAGCGCCGGATCCTGGCGCTCAGCGCCGGGGTGGAAGACAACGTTCGCCAGGCGATCCGGGCCGTGGAGGAGCGGGACCCAACTCTAGCCATGGCCGTGGTTCGCTCCGAGTCGCAGACCGATACGGGGGAGGTGGACGTGGAGGAGGAATGTCTCAAGATCCTGGCCCTCCATGCCCCGGTAGCCGCGGACCTGCGCTATATCGTCTCGGTGCTCCGGATCAACCACGACCTTGAGCGGATCGGTGATCTCTCGGTTCATATCGCGGAGCAGGCCCTGCTCCTCTGCGAGCGGCCCCGCCTTGAGATAGACCTTCCCCTCGGCCCCATGGCGGAAAAGACCCAGGCGATGTTA
>CAZDYX010000067.1:674-12569 GCA_964509775.1 uncultured Desulfobulbia bacterium
CGTCAGATTAAGCGAAACACCTAATGGCGAGAATGGTAAATTTACTATTAAGTTCAACTAAATCTGTAGAAATTTCCGTAGGACAAGATTAAAATTCATGTTTGGATACCGAGGAGTTGATAAGAGGGTGCTCGATGCCTTTGTAAATCTCGATGAGAAGGCGGCCCGAGAGGTCTGGGAGGCGGACAGCGAGATCGACGAGTTAAACCATGAGATATCCCGCAAGGCCCGGGAAGCGATCGCCGTTAATCCGCAATTGTTCGAATCCCTGCTCCTGATCATGCACCTCGCGCGCCACCTGGAGCGGATCGCGGATCATACGACCAACATCGCCGAGGACCTGATCTATCTGGTGCGGGGGAAGATCGTGCGCCATAGCGCCGCCTTTGGCCACCGGGAAGGGTGAGGAACCGGTCCGACGTTTTCTCTTGGCCTTGATCATCGTTTCGGCACCGGTCAATGCTTCGGTTCAAATCGTAGGTCGTGTTAGGCGGGTTTATGCCGTAACACGACATTGACAGGTACAACAGTATCAACGAGTTGAACCAAGAAGCATGGAACCGTGCCGAAACGACGATCAAGACCTAACTTATCAACTTCCCGGAAATACAGGCACATCGGTTCGCTTACCAGGATTTGACCAGGATAGCCATCAAAATTTCCTACACTAATTGAGTCAAGCAAAAAAATAATCATAAAACGAAAAATATATTGTGGACCGTGACCGGATCTGTCAAAGGTAGTGGTTAAAAATGGAAGGAAAGAGGGCGGTATTGGTTGCGTAGGTACTGCTATTCTGTCAATGTCGCGTTACGGCATAAATCCGCCTCTTGTACCCCCTCGCGGGGTGAACACGACCTACGAAAGGCCTACGTGATTGCCAAGTTTAACACAGGTCGTTTAGCTCATGGACCTGTGGCGCGAACGTTTCGAAAAGGAGGTGCAGCCGTGAGCAACCACACTGAACTTGTCCCCATTGAGACGATTACGGGAAAAATCCATCTGATTCGTGGCGTCAAGGTTATGTTGGACGAGGATCTTGCCAACTTGTACGGAGTTACCACCAAACGATTCAACGAACAAATCCGCCGAAACCGGGAGCGGTTCCCGCCAGATTTCATGTTCCGGCTCACCAGTGAGGAATTCAACAACTTGAGGTCGCTAATTTGCGACCTCAAGCACGGCCTCGGGTCATGGCGGCAGAAGGTATCGAAGATATTAATGGGTAACCATAAACATGGACAAACGAATCCAGCAGCAGCTTGGCGACATCGCGTGCTCTTTCGGTGTGTCGATAATCTATGCCTGTGAATCAGGCAGCCGGGCCTGGGGTTTTGCCTCCCAGGACAGCGACTGGGATGTGCGGTTCATCTATCTGCATCCGCCGGAGTGGTATCTGACCATCGACCTGGAACACAAAAAAGATGTCATCGAACGGCCCTCTGGAGATCTCGATATCAGCGGCTGGGACCTGCGCAAGGCCCTGTGGCTGTTTCGGAAGAGCAACCCGCCGCTTCTCGAATGGCTGCGCTCGCCGATCGTTTATCTCGACCGCTTCGGCCTGGCCGCCCGGCTCCGGGAACTGCTTCCCACCTACTATTCCCCGCTCTCCTGCGCCCATCACTACCTGCATATGGCTGAGGGTAATTTTCGCGAATTCCTGCGCGGCGACACGGTGTGGATCAAGAAATACCTCTACGTCCTACGGCCGCTTCTGGCCTTGCGCTGGCTCGAAATCAAGGCCGAACCGCCGCCGGTACTTTTTTCTACCCTGGTCGAGGTCTTGCTGCCGGCCGGTCCGCTCATTACCGCCGTTCATGAACTGCTCGCCCGGAAAAAGGCCGGGGCTGAACTGGATGAAGGCCCGCGAATCCCGGTGATCAGCAACTATCTCGAAAAGGAGTTTGCCAGGCTTGCCGTGGACAAGATGGCCGAACTCAAAAAAATAAACCAGCCGAAGACAGAACCGCTCAACCGGCTATTCCGGGAGTTGCTGGAAGAGGTGTGGGGAAATGGCATTCCCGGAAAATATTGATAAAATGCAAGGAAATAGGTTACGAGTTGCGTAGGTACTGTTATTCCTGTCAATGTCGTGTTACGGCAAAAACCGCCTAACACGACCTACGAGAGGCATGCTGATTGCCAGGTTTAGCGTAGGTCGGGTTTAGCGGGTTTATCGCGTAACCCGACAATACCAACGAGGATTTTCCATGCAATACCGGCGCGCATTTGTTCCGGGCGGCTCCTTCTTTTTTACCCTGGTGACGGAAAAACGGCGGCCACTCTTTACTTCCCCGGAAGCGGTGGACGTCCTGCGCCAGACCTTCCGGGTGGTGAAAGCGACACGCCCTTTTGACCTGGATGCGATTGTGGTTCTGCCCGACCACCTTCATTGCATCTGGACCCTGCCGCCAGGCGATGGCGATTTCTCCACCCGCTGGCGCCTGGTGAAAACCTGGTTCACCAAACACTGCGATCCGGCATTGCGACCGGAGCCGAATCGCTCCCGAATGGCGAGAAGGCAGCAGGCGCTTTGGCAGCACCGGTATTGGGAGCACATGCTGCGGGATGAAACGGATTTCTGCCGGCATGTTGACTACATCCATTTTAATCCGGTGAAACACGTGTACGTTTCCTCGTCAATGGAATGGCCGTATTCGAGTTTCCGGCGGTATGTCGATGAAGGGAAATATTCGTCAGATTGGGGATGGAAGGCAATGGATTTTGAGGGAGTTGGCAAGGAATGATGGGTATGGATTGTCGGCATGATGTCGCGTTACGGCGAAAAACCCGCCTAACGCGACCTACTATGGGGGGTAACGGCCTTCTGATTGTTATCAAACGTAGGTCGGGTTAAGGCGGCCTTATCGCCGTAACCCGACGATTTCGAAAGAGGAATAACCATGCCCAATGACCAAGACAATCTTTTTCTCTACGAGGCGCTCGAACTGCGGGCCGAATACCAGGCGCGGATCGCCTCGCTCAAGAAGCTGCTGCCGGAAAAACAGAAAAGCCCCGGACGGGGATTTCTCCGCAACGCCGAGGACGAGCGGCGCGAGCCGGTTGCCGATTTCGACCCGGCGGCGGTTCGCGAGACTATCCGCAAGCTCGAATACAAGGCGCGGAAGCTCAACAACGCCATTCAACAGGTCAATTTTGTGCAGAAGCTTTCCGTGGGCGGGGAGGAGATGTCGATTGCCGAGGCCCTGGAGCTGCGCAAATCCGTGAGCAACGACCTGGCAAGCCTCCAGAAGATGGTGGAGCAGGCGGCCTACCGCCGGGTCATCTATAAGGAGGAGCGCAACATCGTCGAGGAACCGGACAGTCGTTTCGCCGATATCGCCAGGGAACTTGAAGAGCGGCGGCTGTTGTTCCGGCGGATAAACCGGGCACTGCGGAAGGCATCTTTTGAGGTGACAGTGGCGTTCAAAGACGAGGATTGAATCAGTGGTGCCAAATGGAAACAGGGGAGCAAGCGCGACCGCGTCCGCGAGGATGCGTAGCCCGGTTTGGACTTACCGCAACAAGTTCCATGGGTTGAACCATCCTTTTTCGAGTGCTCTGCAAACTGTAATGCAGCTCTTCAAGCAACTGCCCAACTTTTGCATGACTAACATTGTGCCCTTTGCCGGTTAATTCACGTGCAAGCCGCCGTGTACTCTTACAAGTCCACCGAAGGGGAGACATTGGATCGCCTCTAGATGTGGGCTCAACCAATGCTTCAAGCAAACTCAGCAAATCGGCGTCCTTTTCCTCAAGAGTCTTCCTTCCGCCCCCTTTTTTTCTCACTCGGCGGTCAGTGAGCGCAGCAGCAGCTTTCTTGTCAGTAAAATTCCTCCTTATCTCGACATGTCCAATTCTTATAGTGCTTTCTGCAAGGCCAGTTGCCCTTGCAACTGCGACCACTCCTCCGTGCCCTAAAGATTTCGCTTCGGTGGCTGCCCACATCCGACGGCCACGTTCGTCAAGTTCTTCTCTCAGGACCTCGTACTTGATTCGAATTGTGTTTATTATTTCCGTTGAAATCATGCATCATGCATAGCACTGAAAAGCCACATGGGCAAGTATAAACCGATGAGTTATTTATTTCCACTTCCTAAGTAATCGCATGATCGGTTCCGGCACCAACGCCCTCGCTTCCAGCATTATCCTCGTCTGCCGTAAACGCCCGACCGATGCCCCCACCGCCACCCGCCGCGAATTCCTCACCACCCTCAAAGCCGAACTGCCGCAGGCGCTCGCCCACCTGCAGCGCGGCAACATCGCACCGGTGGATCTCGCCCAAGCGGCCATCGGCCCCGGCATGGCGGTCTATACGCGCTATTCCAAAGTACTTGACGCCGAGGGCCATCCGCTCTCGGTGCGCGAGGCGCTCGCACTCATCAACCAGACCCTCGACGAGGTCCTGGCCGAGCAGGAGGGCGACTTCGACGCCGACAGCCGCTGGGCACTGGCCTGGTTCGAACAGTCGGGCTTTCTCGATGGCGAGTACGGTGTAGCCGAGACGCTCTCCAAGGCCAAAGACACCAGCGTCGCTGGCATGGTCGAGGCTGGCATCCTCGCATCAAAGAACGGCAAGGTGCGGCTGCTCCGCCCTGATGAACTTCCCGACAACTGGGACCCGACAACGGACAAACGCCTGACGGCCTGGGAAGGAGTGCACCACCTTATCCGCGCACTGGAAGCAGGCGGGCGATTGGCGACTTATGAATTGTCCGTGGCCTCAGACAAGGGGGAGTGGTTGTTGATCGCGAAGTGCTCAAGTTTCGTCGCGGCCAGCGTGGCCAGCCTTGGCATTTTGTAGATTTTTCCCGGGGGAAGGGGGCGGCCATCACCAATGAGGCCATGTATGGAAAACCAGGAGCAAAGGAAGAACGTGATGTTTGCTTACAAGGGGTTCGATTTGTGGTCGTTCGCGATAACGACGGTGTACAGTGTCGTCAAATTAAAGCCCGGCTTCAAGAACTCTGCCGACAGAGCGGTCATCCAGACACCCTCATCTTAGCAGATCCAAGACGATGAGGTGATCGCGCATCTCTCCGGTCTGGTCGACGCGACGGTGACGGTCACGCTTGAGGTAGAGGCCGAGATTCCTGCCGGCGCCCCGGATCACGTCGTGCGAACCGTCACCGAGAACAGCCGGACGCTGAAATTCACTAGCCAGGGGTTCGAGAAGGAGTAGCGGATGTCGGGCTGTGCGGAATCGAGCCATTGTCCGAACCCCTTGCGGAAGGCAACCCGGATACCGTTGACGTTCCACGATATCAGACGCAGGACCGACATGGCAGCTTCGGTGCTGGCATAAGGGTCGTGATTAGGGTCATCTCAAGGTCACCTCGGCGTCCAGATCGAACGGGTTGGTCCTGACGGTCAGGGAGTAGATGTACGGGTAGGCGATGCTCAGGTGCTCGACGTACCGCAGCCATTCGATGACCAACAGTCCGTAGACCCGCCGGATGTCTCCCGACAGGTGGTTTAGGTCGGGCTCCGGCAGCCCGGTCAACATCTGGCGGAAAGCCAGCTCCTCGGTCAGGTGGGTCGTTGCCCATAACAGGTCGGTGAAGGTTTCGTGCTCCAATAGGTTCTGGTTTTCCAGCAGGCCCATCAGAAACGGCCGCTTCTCCATCAGAAACGCCTTTAGGCATCCCAGGTCCACCTCGCGGGAATCGATGGTCTGACCCGCCCTCCGCACCGTCTCGCGGGCCGTGCGAAAACGCGCCTTGTCCCATCCGACCGCCAACAGCAGGTCCTGACGGATCTCGGGAAGTCTGCGATCATGCGCCGCCAGCTGCTTCAGGAGCGCCGAGCCGACCTCGCTGAAGAAGGCGCCGATGACCATGTTCATCTTTTGCAGTAGGAGCCTTTTCTCCCGGCGGGCCATCAGGTCACTCAGGATCAGCGTCACCAGCAGCACCTGGATGGGCACGAACGCCAGGTCCTGAAGCATATAGAAAAAGGTGTCGCGCGGATTGTGGAACACCGCCAACTGCAGGGCGTAGATCCCGGCCGACAGCACCACCAACAGCACGGTCAGAGACAGGTACCACTTGGGGATCTTCATGTGACTGATGACAAAAAATTGCATTCGAGAAGGCCAAGGCCGGAAGGGAAAATGCGCTGTCAGCCTTCCGCCTCGCAGTCAAAAAAAGCCTGTTGGGCATAGCTACCTACCATAAAAAAAATCAGGGCGTCAAGGAAGGAATAGTTTTGGTGCGCAAAATCGTAGGTTTTCCCGGAGGACCTGTTGGAAGAACAACCTGTCGCTGCCGGGGAATCCTCGTCGAGCAGCGACAGGCCCAAAGAATTAGTTGGACTGCTCCTCACCCGATGGGCTTGTAGTGCCCGTTTTTCGCGAATCCTTCATTTTTTTCTTCATCTCCTTTTTATGGGCAACGATAGGCTCATGACATTTCTTGATTTCATCTTTGGTCTGGGCTGCTGCCACGCACACCTTTTCATCCTGAAGCATCTTGATCATATGATCGATATCATTGATGATGGTTTCCTTTTTCTGCTCAATATTCGGGTCCCCGGAATCCGCCGCTATGACGGAGATGGAGCTGCCGAAGACAAAAAGGGCCGCTGCCAGCAATACAATAATTCTTTTCATTTGTTCTTACCTCCTGATCTGATTTTAATAATCCTGATGATCTCGTAAAAAGAGGCCGTCACCCGGTCTTAGTCTTTATCATACTTAAAAGAGAGCGCCACCCTGGTCCGGTATGCAACCACCTTCCCATTGTCGATCTTCAAATCCATCTTCATCACCTCGGCGATCCGTAAATCCCGTAACGACTTGGAGGCGGTCTCCACTGCATTTTTGGCTGCATCTTCCCAGGAAACACTGCTGGTGCCGACCAATTCGATAACCTTGTACACACTTTCAGTCATACGCTACCTCCTTCCCGTTGTTTTTTCTTGGACCAATACCTCTTTTAAAACACCCATTTTTCAAACATCCCTGCGGGACCCACAACCAACCTCTATCAGAGCACTACAACGCGGGGCCTACTTTTGTCAATGGAAAATTGGAAGAAAAAAGGCAACCGTTTTTCCCTTGTCCAGACAAGACCGTTGCGGAGCGGATAAAAACCTCGTACATTCGTAACTACTCAGGTTGTTTAGGTCGTTGACGGTTGTCTGTTAGGAAGGAAATGAATGGGAGGATGGGCAAGGTACGTCTCACATCTCGTCTTTCTCTATTGCTAACAGACTAAACACCTACAGACTATCCCCCTGAAAGGATCTTCCCCTATGAAAAACCTCTGGACCCCCTGGCGGATGACCCATGTCTGCGGGCCAAAAGACGCAAACAACCGAGGGTGCCCTTTTGATCAGGCCGATGACCTGCCCTTCCACAAAGAAAGCCTTACCCTCTTCCGGGATCCCCTGGTAGTCGTGATCTTGAATCGTTTCCCCTATGCCAACGGCCATCTCCTGGTCGCACCATCCCGGCATGTGGAGGATATTACCGAGATTGACGGCCAGGAACAAGGTGTCATCATGAAGATGCTCGAAAATAGTGTTATAATCTTACGCGAACACCTTAAACCTACCGGCTTCAATATCGGCTTAAACCTTGGGGAAGCGGCAGGCGCGGGTCTGCCTGGTCATTTGCATTTTCATATCGTTCCCCGGTGGGAGGGTGATCATAATTTTATGACCGTCCTTGCGGACGTAAGGACTATTCCCCAACACATCGAAGAGACCTTTGATCTGCTGTTACCCCCTTTTCAGGCACTCATAAAGGGACTGGCATGCTGATGACCGCCACCATGAAAATAACCCCTATGCTCCAACAGTATCTGGACATAAAGCTCTCATGCAGCGACTCCATCCTTTTTTACCGCATGGGCGATTTTTATGAGATGTTCTTTGATGATGCGGTCGTGGCATCCCGCATCCTGGGAATCGCCTTGACCTCCCGCAGCCACAAGGAAAGCGACAACAAGATCCCCATGTGCGGGGTCCCCTATCATTCTGCGGCCTCGTATCTAGCCAAGCTCGTGACCGCCGGACACCGGGTCGCCATCTGTGAACAGATGGAGGATCCGTCTCAGGCCAAGGGGCTGGTCAAACGGGAGGTAGTCCGGGTGGTGACTCCGGGATTGGTGACTGAGGAACAGTTGCTCGACGAAAAGAACAACTGTTATCTTGCTGCCATAGGCCGGCATGGCAAGGATCTGGGGCTGGGTTTTGTTGATATTTCCACCGGCGAATTCCTGATCACCGAACCAGGCGATGAAAAGGAACTGCTTGACGAGCTGAACCGCCTTGCACCGGCGGAACTTCTCCTTCCTGCTCCGGAAGACACGGACGAACCGACTCCCTTGGAGGCCGCAATAATTGGGCTGTGGCCAGGGCTTTGCATCACCCACCGGCCTGGGGCTGTTTTTCAGTTAGACACGGCGCGAGAGCAGCTCCTTGCCCATTTCCGGGTGGTCAATCTTGCCGGTTTCGGCTGCGAGACCATGAAGGCGGCCATCTCCGCTGCCGGTGCCCTCCTTTTTTATCTCCACGAGACCCAGAAAGCAAACCTTGCCCACATTGAACGCCTTACCCCCATTGACATCGGCAAGGTCCTGATCGTGGATGAATCCTCCCGCAGAAATCTTGAACTCGTCCAAACCGTAGTGGGCGCCAAACGCGAAGGCTCCCTTCTAGGGACGCTTGATCTTACCTGTACACCCATGGGCGCTAGGCTTCTGAAGAAAAGGCTCCTCTACCCCCTGCGGGAGGTGGCGCTGATTAATCGCCGGCTTGACGCCGTGGAACAATTTTTTCAGGATTTACCTTGCCGGGAGCGGGTGCGGGATATACTTTCCGAGATATATGACCTGGAACGGCTTAACAGCAGGGTGGTACTGGGAAGTGCCCAGGCGCGGGATCTGTTGGCCCTGAAGACCTCTCTCGGCCGCTTGCCCGAGCTAAAAGACCTCCTCTGTAGGATGCCGGCAGGAATCATCCGGGAAATCGGGGAGGAACTGGATGTGGGGGCTGATATCCATCACCTGATCGATGAGGGCATCCGGGAAGACGCACCGCTCACCTTGCGGGAGGGGGGGCTGATCCGGGAAGGGTATCATGCCGGCCTTGACGAGCTTATCCATATTTTGCGGGACGGCAAGGGGATGATCCTTTCCCTTGAGGCCCAGGAGCGGAGTAAAACCGGAATCAACAATCTCAAGGTGGGATTCAACCGGGTCTTCGGCTATTATATAGAGGTGAGCCGCGGCCAGATGCGCCAGGTCCCTGATTACTTTATCCGAAAGCAGACCTTGGCCAATGGGGAGCGGTATATTACGCCGGAGCTCAAGGAGTTTGAAAACACGGTTCTGGGTGCCCAGGAAAAACGGCTGGACCTCGAATATGCCCTCTTTTGCGAGATCAGGGGCAGGATCGCCGAGCAAAAATCGCGCCTTATTGCCATTGCCGGTCATCTTGCCCGGCTGGATTTCTTTGCCGCCCTTGCCGAAGCGGCCCAACGTTTTCGCTATTCCCGGCCCGGGGTGGATAATGGCGAAGAGATCCATATATCCGAAGGCCGCCATCCGGTTATTGAACTGGCCCTGCCTTTGGGCCGTTTTGTCCCCAATGACATGCACCTTGACCAAAACGAGCATGAGGTATTAATCATCACCGGGCCCAATATGGCGGGAAAATCCACGGTGTTGCGCCAGACCGCCTTAATCGTCCTGATGGCGCAGATGGGGGGTTTCGTGCCGGCAAAGGAGGCGAGTGTGGGCATAGTGGACCGCATCTTTACCCGCGTGGGCGCGATGGATGATCTGGCCCGGGGCCAGAGCACCTTCATGGTGGAGATGAACGAGACCGCGAACATCCTGAACAACGCCACCGATAAGAGCCTGGTCATCCTGGACGAAATCGGCCGGGGAACAAGCACCTTTGACGGGCTCAGCATCGCCTGGGCCGTGACCGAGGAACTCGTCAACAAAAACAACAAGGGCGTAAAAACCATCTTTGCCACCCATTATCATGAGCTCACCGAACTCGCCCTTACCAACCAGCGGATAAAGAACTATAATATTGCCGTCCGGGAATGGAATGACACCATTATCTTTTTGTACAAGCTTCTACCTGGAGGCACCAACCGCAGTTACGGTATTCAGGTGGCAGCCCTGGCCGGGGTTCCGAGTCGCGTAGTAACCCGGGCTCGGGAGATCCTGGCAAATATTGAAAAAGGCGAGTTAAATCAGTGGGGTCAGCCTCGTCTTGCCGGGGGTAAGTCTCGTTTGGCGAAAAAGTCCCCGATGCAGCTTGATCTCTTCAACTGGGCAGATGATCCCATCCGTAAAAGACTAGGCGAGATCCGGCCCGACACCGTAAGCCCCATTGAGGCCTTAACCCTGCTCTATGAATTAAAGGGTTTGACTGATGTCCCTACCCAGTAATGACGGCATAAAGGGCCTGACACGAAATAAGTTTTCCATTGCGGCCTGCCTGCTTACCATTTTGCTGTTGGTATTTTTCGCGACCGCCTCCCTCGCCGGTGCCGCGCCGATGCTTGAAAAACAATACCGCCTGGCCAAGGCCTATTACCATAATCTCGCCTGCCGGCCGGAGGCTGCGAACCTTCGCGAAGGCTGGCTGAAGGGGATGGCCATGGTCCGCAAGGTCAATGAGGCCGATATTGACAGCCAACTGGAGCCGGAATGCCTTTTTCTCCTCGGTTCCCTGGCCAAAGAGGCCTACGATAGGGTAAAAGACCCCCGGGACCTCCAACAGGCCGTAATCAGCCTGGAAAAATTGGCCCTTGCATACCCTAGCCATGACCTTGCCGATGATGCCCTTTATACCCTGGCCCTATTAAAACGTCCGGAGGATGAGGCCGAGGCGGCAAAGAATCTCACCAAGATCATGGACCTTTATCCTTCCGGAGATATGGCAGGTCTTGCCGCCAAGGAACTTATAAACCTTAAAGGAGGGGGAAAACCCGCTGGCAAGACCAAAAAAACGTCTATGGCAGGTATTGGGTTAAAATCAATCCGCCACTGGTCCACCAGCGACTACAGTCGGGTAGTAATCGAGACCTCGGAACCGGTGAGCTTTAAGGAATGCCTCCTTCCCCAAAGCGACACCTCTTCTCGACGGCTCTATGTGGATTTTGAAAACTCCAGTATTGCCCCTGCCCTCACCAACCCCATCCCCATTCAAGACGGTCTGCTCAAAAAGGTCAGGGCGGCCCAGTTCAATCCTAAAACCGTCCGGGTGGTGCTTGATATCCAATCCATCGGAGGATACAAGATCTTTAGCCTCAACGACCCCTTTCGGGTGGTGATCGATGTCCGGGGGGAAGAAGGAAAAGGTGGGGAAGGCAAGGCGCCGGGGAAAGTCCCACCGAAACAAAAAATGCCATCCCTTGCCCAGCAGCTCGGTCTTGGCGTCGGCAAGATCATTCTTGACCCGGGACACGGCGGCAAGGATCCGGGGGCATTAGGAAAATTCGGCCTGAAAGAAAAGGACCTTGTTCTTGCCGTGGCCAAGAAGACCGCGGCCAGGCTCAAGGGCCTGGGCTGTGAGGTGGTGCTCACGCGCAAGGACGATGTCTTCCTGCCCCTTGAGGAACGAACCGCCATTGCCAACACCGAACGGGGCGACCTCTTTATATCCATCCACGCCAATTCAGCCCCTTCCCCTGACGTTACCGGGATCGAGACCTATTTCCTCGATTTTACCACTAATGAGGATGCCATGCGCGTGGCAGCCCGGGAAAACGCGACCTCCACCAGAACCATGAGCGATCTGCAGATGATTCTTAGCGACCTCATGCAAAACAACAAGATCAAGGAATCGGCAATACTCGCTGAACATATCCAGGGCGCATTGATCGACGGCTTAAGCCGAAAATATAAGGATATTATCAACCTGGGCGTA
>CAZDYX010000068.1:0-213 GCA_964509775.1 uncultured Desulfobulbia bacterium
AATGACCGGGTGTAAGCCGCGTACCGATGCTTTTCATACTGCCTTTGCCACAAGCAACATGCTCCGCCCATCCAATTATATCTTGCCGAAAACAATACATATAATATTATTTAACGCATGGTTTGCTCCGCGATGGAATAAAATAAATGGATTATGGAATGAAATTTTCGGAAAAATATGGTTTGGTAGTCAAGTATTTGCAATGGGGTTAAC
>CAZDYX010000068.1:223-12242 GCA_964509775.1 uncultured Desulfobulbia bacterium
ATCTATTTTCGTATAAAACGGATGTATAGCTGAATATCGTAGCAACCAGGCGATAAACGGAGACAATAAACTTTAACCTGACTTATCCGGAGAAACCGATCGGCTCGACAAAAAAGATAGATAACCAAGATACGGAGGCATCCGATGAAAAAGGTTGCGGCAGTAATGATAGTTTTTACATGTGTTTTATGTTCAACTTCTGCGTCAGCGACAATTTACAGCATAAATCTCGAACAGTTGGCTGGTTCTTACGTTGCAGATGGTACTAGTACTTGGAGCGGAGGCACCTTTTTGGGTGTCGAGCAAACTTTTAATTTTGGCATGCCAATTACCCCAATAATGTCTTTTCGATTCGAATTTGATGGGGTTGTAAGAGAGTTTCCTACAACCATAGATACACTTGGAAATTTATACCAACCCGACATTTTATTTAATGGCCGTGCGTTTCCCCTTGACGACGACTCCATGGCTTTTGGCATCGGTTGGGGCTATGGCATACGTCATAACTCGATTTCCTATTCATCATCGACAGCATCTTACGATTATTATGTCGATTACAACATCGAGCCAGATAATACTTTCCATGCAAGTTTTGTCTGGAGTCCACGTCCCGCATGGCCGGGTCTTTCTACCGGGGAAGGTTATGCTGGAATGATTTTTGTGGTGCCTTACGTAGTGGGAAGACAAGTGTTCTCGCCAGGTAGAGTGGATGTGACGAATGTCAATATGACTTTGTCTACCGACTCATATCTTTTTCCGACTTCCCCCGTCCCCGAACCAGCCACCATGCTCCTTTTCGGCACAGGCTTAGCAGGTTTGGCAGGCTCAAGATTCAGAAGGAAGAAACAGTAGTCAAGGCAGAGGCAGGGACATGGTGGCCCTGCCTTTGTCACAAGCAACCAAAAAGGAATAATCCCCGGCCAGGGTTCAGGATGTCAGTTTTGTGTCTTCTGGAACCTACTGCAAGCACTCCACCCGTACCGTGTATTTCTGCGCGTTTTCCGCCACGTCCGCGGTTGACTGACTTTTCTGCGCGGGCTTTGCCGAAGCTGCATAGGGGATTCGGTAGAGGCCGAGAAAGCTGGTGGCGATGCCGCTTTTTATCGCGAAGTTGACGTTCTGGGGAATATCACCGGTCGCTACCGCAATTTTCAGCGCGTCCAGTTTGGCAACAACAATGCCAACCACCCGGCCGCTTTCATCAAACAACGGCCCGCCGCTGTTTCCCGGCTGCACCGGGGCCGAGATTTGATACAGGCGATCATCGTCGTCAGGTCCGGCAAGGGCGGTGATATTTCCGGTCGTTACGTTCCCTTCGGAAGAAAGCGCCCCGGCCAAGGGGAAGCCGTACACCACCACGCCTTCACCCAGGCGGGGATTATCCACGGCCCGGAACTCCGCCGCTTTGCCGCTCCAGTGCATACCCTGCTTTGCCAGGGATGGCTCAGCCTTGAGCACGGCCAGGTCAACATCTGCATTCGTGTGGAGCACTTCAGCGCCAACAGCGGAGCCGCCTGGAAGCCGAACCTGTATCGCCCGGCATTCATTAACCACATGCTTGTTGGTCAGGATATGCCCTGCGTTGGTTACAAAGAAGCCTGTGCCGGTGCTGGCGATTTGAGGCGCTGGGGTCTCTGTTTGTTTGCTGGTTGAAGCGTCCTCGGGTACAGGCCGAAATTCCTGGGCGCGTTTCTGTGCTTCCGCAAGCTGGGCCGAAGTCATTTCCTTGGCGACAAGATCGCGGTAGCTGCGGGCACCTTCATGTCCCTGTGCAGCAGCAAAATTACACCACATGTGGGCTTCCACATAGTTCTGCGGCACTCCTTGGCCTCTGTAGTAGTATAACCCGATGATATACTGTGCGTCGACATCCCCCTGTTCGGCGGCCATACGAAACCACTTCACCGCCTCTTTGTAGTCATGCGGTACACCTTCGCCACTGACGTAGCAAAACCCGAGTTTATACTGTGCAAAGGCAACCCCCTGTTCAGCGGCCCGGCGATACCACTTGACCGCTTCTTTGAAGTCCTGCGGCACACCAAGGCCTTTGTAGTAGCAACCCCCGAGGTTATTCTGTGCGACGGCATGCCCCTGCTCAGCCAACTGCAGAAATAAACGCGCGGCGGTAGCATAATCCCTTCGGTTATAGGCTGCATCCGCTTCTTGGAACTGGTCTGCCTGCACTACCACTACCCCGCAGAAAAGAAAAACGGCCAGGAATACAGGCAAAACTCTGGCGATTGTACCTTTGAAAATCCCCATCAGCATTTCCTCCCCATCCGTGCCGCCTTGCCCTGACTGTCAGTATTCGAATATTGTCATCGTATATTGGTTTGTATCCTGTTTGGTTTCTGATATGCAAGGCAAAAAAACCGCCTCCTTTGAAAGGGAAACGTCCAGTGTACAGGGTGTTTGTTTTGTGTCTTCTTGAAACCTACTGCGGGACTCCACCCGCACCATGGACTTGAAAGTGGGGCCGCTGATTCTAAAACAACTTAATAAGTTCACTTAGAATCAGCGTCCTCCCTTAACCCCTTGCCTTTTTTGCCCCTTAAAGCCGTCATTTCCCCAGGAGTGCCGCCATTTTTGCCACCAAAACTATTCCTTCCTTGACGCCCTACTTTTTTTCATGGTAGCTATGTCCAACGGGCTGTTTTTGACTGTGTGGCGGAAGGCTGACAGCGCATTCTTCCCTTCTGGCCGTGACAACCCCGAAAACAATTTTTTTCACCTCACCCACCTTACCTCATATGGATCTTTTTTTACATTTTCTATTCGCCTTTGCCATTTATCCGGTGAAGAAGACATACTGGAAAACCATACTATCGCACGGCGAGGCTTGGGCGTTTGGGTGGCTTTATTACCCCGTCTTAATCATCGGGTGGTCGATCGTTCCTTTATGGTTTTTTCTTGGATTCTGGTGGTTGGAATATCTTGGATTTTCTCGGGAGGGCATACCGGACGCATATGAAACCCTAAGGGATATTTACATCGGCGTTTGGCTTAATGATTATCTGGTTTAGTGGGAAAGCGTGGTTTGACTCTGAGGGATAAACGAGAATAAGTTCATGAAGTTACCGCTAAAGGAGGAAGTGCCAGGGGTAATAATGGTTAGCGACAGGTGAAAAAATGGCATCAATTACAGACAAAACACTGCCAGAAAAAGATGACGATGAACTTGCAGTGCTGGGCGAAAGAAACCACCCATTATCAGCCGAAGGTATCCTCCTTAACAAAGAATGGCAAAGACGGTTACTGAAAGAACAACAGGAACTTAGTAAAGCCGTAATGCTCGAACAACACGAGCTAAACAGACAGTTGATGCTTGAGCAACACGAATTGAATAAAAAAATTCTCGACAAGCAATCTAAACTAACAAAACTGTCAATCGCAATTGGATTTGGCGGCATTATCGTTGGTGCCGTCATCGGATCTGCTCTGACAGTCTTAGGACCATCCATACTATCCAAGGTGTTATCACCAGTCCAAAAAGTATCATCAGAACAACCAACTCTAAAAAGTATTGAACCCACTGAAAGTTTGTCTGTAAAGCAGGACGTTCAAGCAACCCCCGTGCCACTTGCGACCAAAGAAAAAGACGACTCAGTTTCATCAAAATCACCTCCAAAATAATATTTCTACCCACCAAATACGCACAAGCTGCGGAGTATCTATTTCTTGAGAGCATAGCCCAATATCACCAGCCACGATCCCAGGGGGCTTGATTCTGATAGTATCTTCGGGCGTAGTTTTCAAAGTCATCCATATCGTTAATGGTCGGTTCCGGCACATGGCTCGATCCACGCCACGGCATTGACACCAGGAGAGAGTGAACCACATATCCCAGACATGTGACCGGGGGACAATCGTCATCCGAATATCGTTGCGCAGCATCACCGGGAAGACTCTGTATTGCATTTTTTAAACGGTGACAGTTGCCAAGAATCAAGGATTTTGCACCAGATGCCCGCGGCGTGAGAAGAGACCGGATTTCGTTCAGATATATTTCAAAATGGTTACCCTTTTCAAAACCGGAAGGGCGAGAGGGATACACACCGTTAACATGTTTTGTTTCATCCTGAAGCCGCTGGTTGAATAAGATCACCAGAGGCTGAAGCCGCTCATGATCGCCGTACCAGTACTGGAGGAGCCCCTGTCGATATCCATACCGTTCACGTAAGTTCAAGCACTGCCCCAGCAACCCATCAACACACCGATCTTCTACTTCATCCAGACAGACCAGCACGGGAACCTCTTTATCATTTTCCATCTCCACCTTTACCCCAACGATGAGGACGTACCCCGGAGCTTCTATCCCCGGCCAGGCGATCCCTCCTGCAATGTAATAGAATTCCTCTCCTGTCTTGGTGTTGATGTACTTGGTCCGGCCTAGTATCGTCCGATATCCCATATTCAAGCTGTCGAGGTGGTCATTGATGACGTCGGGGATGGGCACGATGGCTTTGATGATGCACTTTTCCGGTTTTCGCATGTTGTTCCTCCTTAGCTCAGGTCCAGGCCGGCGAAAAACCCTCCGGAATGGAATGTCAAACACAGGGCGTCCGCCCTGTCCGGTGACCGCTTTAGAATTTCTCGCATGGTATCTTTTTTCATGACCCTGATTTTTCCGCGGGCAATCTCGTAAGTCGGTGTCTGAAGCTCCTCGATCAGCAGTTCATCCGGGGGGAGCATAGCCCCAGGATCAGTCCGTAACCACTCACGACAGGCCCACCACAGTTGATCACGCATGATCTGAAATTCGCCTTGCTCTGTCTTCTGTGTTGGCGAAGAGGCAACCTTGACGGGGAGCGCCGTGCATCCCTGCCGCTGCATCGCCGGCGCAACTCCAGCGCCCACACCCGTGGCATCGATGTTGACGGCGGAAACTTTTCTTGGTCGATACTCATTGACGGCCCGGTCGGAAGTCTCCATCGTGTCCAGTCCGGACCAGGTGATAAGCCTTTCCACAAAACCGCCATACCTAAAGCACAGAACATTGCTGTCCGTCCCGAATTCACCAACATCCAAGCCGGCTGTGGCGTATGCCCCCACCGGGGGAATCTCACCATGCTGTGAGACATAAACATCCCACCGCGATCTTGCAGCGGCGACCCACTCCCGGCTGATCAACTGTTGGCTTCCTTGCGCCGGATATTCCCCCAGGACCATGTAACTGAAGGCCGGGTCCATGATCTTATAGAATCCCGCTTGCAGTGGTGGGTATTCTTCGCCGCTCTGACTCCTCGCCGTTTTCCCGGCCAGGTAGGCAGGAAGTTCAAAGCACGAGCCGTCAGCTACCTCCCCAGTGGCCAAGGGACGGCACCACTGATTGATTCGGCGGATAGTGTTTTCCCTGGTCACGGCGCCGGGAATACGATCTTCGCCCGTGACGACGTTCGGATGATTGAAAGCCGACAAACGGACGACGTTGGCCCGTCCGTCCCGCTCCATGCGGTGAACTTCACCGGATTGATGACGAGGGTTGAACATGACGAGAAGCCGGGCGTGTCCCCCTGACATGCAGGATTCAATTCCCCGGTAAACATCGTCAGGGACCGCATCGCCTTCATCGATGATGAAAAGAAGATAGGGGGCATGTTTCCCACTGAATTTGGCTTCCCGCTGGGCTTCCGTCCCCGATGCCGGTATCGTCACACCCGAGATAAAGGATCTTGCAGATCGTCCGATGAAAAGGCTTCGGATACTGTCTGTGGCAAACAGTTTAGAATGCTTCTCGACAGTGCTCCCGATTTCACCCCAAAGCAGCTTCTTCAAATTACTCTCCGGGGACGCCGCGGAAGTATAGACTTGACTGTCAGGGAAGGTCTTATAGAACCAGATCGCGATTCTTGCCGCTGCATGGGTTTTTCCCGTGGCGTTGGCAGATCTCGCCACGGTGATCGGGAGGTCTCGGACGGACTGCATCAGGACCTTGACTTCTTCCGTAAAGGTATCCCCCAGAACCTCCTGCCCGAATCCGACCGGGTCATCCTGGTACCCTTGGAAATCCGTTTCCATGCCGAACTGCCGGTCAAGAGATAGAAACAGATCCTCGTAGAGCTTTACCTTCCTTGAGTCTCTGGACGATGCGGTCTCGAACATCCTTGTTTGCTTCTCCTATCGCTGTTAGCACTTCTTTCTGGAAATCGGCCACGGCTTCGAGGTCGTAGAGGGTCTTGAAGATTTCCAATTGTAATTCCAGTTGGCCCCTTATCTCCCGCATTGATTTTAAGGTGATATCGTGGTCCTCAGCCTTGATCGCCAGTTCCAGAAGGGTGTTGGCCTTGCGGTTGATGTTCAATAGCTGGTCGATGGCGTTCAGATTCCGGTCAACGACGTGGCAGGCTGTTTCAAGGGCCACGGACTTGACGACGGCAATATTCAGCTCCTTCCTTGCCTGGCTGATGGCCCCCTCGGTAACGCCAAACACTTTAGCACACGCTTTACCTGATTTACCTGAGCGAAGTAGTTGAGATAATTTAAGTTTATCGATTTTACCGTTTGACATTTGCTAAACCCTAGCTAAACTTTTCTAAATTATTTAGTTGATTGCTTCAATAGGTAATCTGGTTGTTTTTCGTGGCCTCAATGTCGAACCTCTTGACCCGGCCCCTTGGTGCCGCCAATCACGGGAAAGGTCGCCCCGCACTGCTCGCATTCCCAGCCCACCGCCGGCCGGTGTTCATCCTCCTGTCTGATAAACCAACTGCCTAGCCCGTGCCGACGCCGCCAACACACCCACATGGGAATCGACATAATCAAAAACCTTGGCCTTATCTTTCCCCGGTGCTGGCCTTAAGACGCGACCAAGGTATTGAGTAAGGCGCCCATCAAATTTTATTGGAGTTGCCAGAAACAATGTCTGTAATGACTTTGCATCGAAGCCCTCGCCAATCAGTTGGCCCGTGGCAATCAAGACCCTAACATCTCCACTGTTCAGGCGTTCCACAATGGCCTGACGTGCACCATTGCAGACATCCCCATGCAGAACATCGGCACGCATCCCTTGTGCACTCAGCAAGTCGGCGAGGGCGGTACAATGCTCTTTGCGGTCAGATAACACAAGAGACACCCCGCTGCCGTTCGATGCTTCGGCGATAACGTCACCCACAATGAGGAGGTTCCGGATCTCGTTCTGGGTCAATTCTGATAACACCTGGGCGTATTCTTTAGACGCGTCCCGGTCCGTTGTAAAATCGGTTTCCCGATATACTACATCCGCCCTTAGAATATCCCCGGATTCAAGTAGGGCATTCTTGTCAACCGTGTGTTGAACGTCGCCAACGTACCAGAATATCAACCGTGATAGCCCGTCCCTGCGCCAGGGCGTCGCCGATAGTCCCAACTGATACGGGCTATCAAAAGCAGAGACCGCCTCTGTGAATGTCCGAGAAGGCGCTCTATGGCATTCATCCACAACCAGGAATCCGATATGTTGCCGGATCTCCTTGGCAATAGGATAAATTGAATTAACGATACCAACCGTGATCTTTTCGCCGATCTTACGCTTACCGCCACCTATGCCCCCGATCTCCTTCCGGGGGATTCCCAGGAAGGTTTCAATGCGGTCAACCCACTGGTTCAATAATTCCCGCGTATGTACGATGATAAGGCATGGCTGTTTTCTCTCTGCTATCAAGTGGCAGGCCATAACCGTCTTCCCTGATCCGGTAGGTGCCGCCAAGGTTCCAAAGTCCTTGCACAACATGCTGGTGACGGCTTCTTGCTGAAAGTCTCGCAGTGTTCCGGCAAACTGGAAATCCACTTCCGGCAATGTCCGGCACCTATCCACAATCTGATATGTTATCCCGGACCTCTCAGCCAAGGAGATCAACTGACTGATAAATCCTCTCGGGATATTCAACCCGCCTTCAGGCTCTTGCCAATATTTCAAAAACTGAGGGGTCTGTCCCTGCCATCGTTTCATTTTCTGGTTTTCTAACCACACGGGATTTTCCAAGGTAAGACGCTGTTTAATTTCCCGCAAAAAGTCGGGTGGTATTTCAGACAAAATAAGTTGATTTGAGATTTCGATATTCATAATTTTTTATTCTCGTCGGACTGCGGGACATAGGGACATGTCCTATAGACACATGTCCCCTATGTCCCCCTAAGGTGTCCAGCGGGACATGTCCCGCCTTTGTCCCGTAAATGTCCCGTGTCCCGCTAATACTTTTAATCCAGTTAATTCAAACACTTGTCTTTTTAGTACGGGACATTTCAAAATGTCCCCCCCAGTGTGAATGCTGTTAAAACTCCATTTTTCAAAATGTCCCGCATGATGTTTTATCCTTTTATTTCAAACACTTATAAATGTCCCGCAAAACTCCCTTTTCATCCCTTTAAGGGCCACCAAAAATCGTCTTTTGTTTCGACATATCCGGCTGATCGTAAGTCTGTAACAGCCCGCTGAAATGCTTTCTTTTTCGCATCGTAGGACGATGTGGGCGATATTCCTGCCGAATATGAGGCGTCGCGCCAGGTGTCAATATGGACTTGTGCTTCCCCAATGTAGAGCCCAATCAACACGTCGAAAGCAATAGGTCATCACCTCCCCGTCGTCGGGGTCAACCCATCCGTCCAGGGCGATGGTTTCCGGCATGAAGCATATTTTAGGCGGTGGTCCATGGTCTTTGGTTTTGGTGCAATTCAGAAATAGCATGCCGTCTGCCGCGTTTTTTTGTATGCGATACTCCCAATCAAGCGCAGCTCGTAGGGCAGAGTTGCCCCTCGCTCGCTCCTTATTTTGTAAACCACTGTGATGAACTATTGCTACCGCGCAGCGATAAGGGACACGTATGGCGTCGTCGAGGACAGAAACAAACCGGGTCATGTCCGGGGTTTTATCTTCGTCGCCAGGGCCAAAATTACGATTCAAGGTATCAACGATTACCAGGACGGGCTCGCCGTGTAATACGCGCAGTTCATCGACCGCCGCCACCACTTGCGCCGCACTGTCGGGGTCAAGAAACTGTGCTGGTCGATCTGATACAAAGAATGGAATATCTCTAAGGTCGATCTCGTGATAGAGCGACCACGCTTTGATCCGCTTACTAATCCCGGCGAAACCTTCCCCACAAATATAAAAAACTGGTCCCTTTTGCCGGACCTCGATGCCGTGCCAATCGTGGCCCGTGGCGATACAAAGGCCAAAATCAATGGCACAAAAAGTCTTTAGGCTGCCAGCTTCACCAAAGAGCATGATGAGCGCTCCGGCGTCCAAATAATCCTTGAGAAGCCAGATTGTCGGTCTTGGTATGTAGCAGAGCTCGTGGGCTGATACAAAGTGGAAGAGTTTTTTCTCCTGCCCCGGTGTCTCGCCTGGTTGTTCCTGCCCGGCGCTCTGCGCCTTGGTTCGGTGTAGCTCCCGCGCCGCCGCTTTGAAATCGCCGCCATGTTCATAAAAAGTATACAGCCCGAAGGCATCGTATGACCGCATAGCCTCAAGTGATCCCGCGCTCGTCGAAAAGACATAGAAATTGTCGGTCCTGTCCAAAAGCACGCCCGACGTGCCTTTGTCCTTCCCCGGTCGCGTCCATCCGATTCCTTTTGTAGTCCGCCTGCCCTCGACCCAGCCGTGCTCCCTCAAGATGTCGGTCACTGAATGAGTAGCGTTATATTCGCTGCCTGGACTGGTCCTGTCTTTGCCTGCATGGGCTGCTGGCTCTGCTTGGTGGGGCTGTTCATCAAACATATTGGCCAGGGCGTGAATCATTGCCATCTGGTCAGGCGTCAGAACAGGACAATTTAATAAACTGTTTTCAAGTGTTTCATATCCTGTTGACGGTGATGTCTGAGAATATCCGCCCTCGCCCCTGGTTTCGATCGCGCATGGATCGATAAACCATTTCCCCCCATGCTGTTTGGCCGCGTATTTTTTTCCGGGTCGCCACTCGCAGGGGTAATTACCTGCGCCCTTGACCTCGATCATCGCAACGGCAAGTTTCTGATTGCCGGCAACTGTTTCTGTGCTCTGGTAATAAAGGTGGTTGCCCCTCGGGGTCCGCACCTTAACCAAGCTCGTTGCAAGCTCCGGGTCGTGCTCGGTTAGCATTTCGAGGAATGGCAAATAAAGCGCCGGATTGTCAAAATCTATACATTCTAAATTGCCGGAAACCTTGCCACATATTACAGCCAGGTTTGCACCATTGACAAAGTAGCGCTCAGCTTCCGCCGCGGTCATCGGAGTTCTTTGGAGTTCTGTCCATGACAGAACAGCAGGCGATTTATCCCCCTTTGTCGGCAGGATAGAAAAACCGTGCTGCAAAAGGTTTAAAGCCTGGTCAAGGATGGTAGGTTTGTCCATGTTCAACCCTTAGAACTTCTCCGGTCGGTTCTGCCGTTCGATCCAGTGCATAGACCCCAGCCGCTTGTCGAAACTCTTGAGGGTGGTCAGTCATGGCGTAGAGGCCCTCCCCTGGTATGGACGAACCGGATATAACGAACAGCCGATAACCGGGCAATGCGTGATTTCAACCCGTTGACCGCAGGTACAATCAAAACACTTTGCGTTAATTGCCAATCGTAACGATTTTGGATTTTTTTTAGCCTTCTCGATGGGATTTAATTTCTGAGCCTGATTACCAACCTTTCCTATTGCCCGAAGATGTGCGCGTTCGTTTTCCAGTATTTCCATGGAAAAACCCCCTTCAAACGCCAACCGCGGCTATCTTATGGGATTCCATGAATTGGATCACCTCTTCAAGGTCATAACGAACCGATCGCCCGATTTTTAGGTAAGGTATTCGCCGTTTCGTCGCCCGATCATTACGCAATGTGGGCAACGCAATCCCGGTGATTTCAGAAACCTTTTTCTCGTCGATGTACCGTTTACCAGTCATAAAATTTTCTCCTTAGTAGAAATAAAAAAAGCCCAACCGAAGTTGAGCTATAGGGTAAGGGATAAATGTGGGTAACGGAAGATGGGGGTATAGCCTATACGTAGGGGGTATAGGGTATAAAAGGAAGGGGGAAATGCTAATTTTCTTTTTTGACTCCTTTTTTGCCAAAGACTTTGCCGTATTTTTCTGCAATTGGAATTAACTTCTTTTTCATACTCGGAGCACGATCATCGCTTTTGCCAAAATACTTATTTGCCAAGTCCTTTGCCATCTCGTGGTGGAATTTTTTTCCTCCGCCTTTCCAGTATTCATCTGCTTCTTTTTCGGCCTGTTTATATAACTCACGGTCCACGGCGTGTCCTGCCGAGCGTGCTTCTGAATTCTTGATGCTGATATGTGCTTTTTTCAAAAGATCATCGTAATCTTTTGAAAGTGTCGTTAATATTCCACTCGCACTCCCCAATGAGTATATATGGGCTAAAAAATTACTAGGATTTGTGGACGGTTCTTTGAAACGACGCCTAAGTAAATCATTCGTCAAAACAACACTCCCGGCATACATCACCTCTACTTTGGATAGAATGTATTTCCCTCGTTCGGCCTTTGTCATTGATTGCGCATTGGCTTCTATTTCAGCATGCTTTTTTATAAGCCTTTCATACGCTTCTATTGCGCTGTCTTCATTTAGTGGAAGAGGTAATTCTTCACCCAAAATGTCCTTCATGTTTCGGGTAAGCGCGTTGACGGCAAGGGCAAATGACTCCTCAAAACAGGGGGCTAACTCCTCTACCCATATTTTTTCCTCACAGGGCAGACTGCGAAGAATATCACGTACCGCATCAAGTCTTATTTTAATTTCTTCCGGATCAAATTTCTCGGGAAGGCCCTCCGAAAACTCAGGAAACAAGGAGATGAACTCCTGCCGTGCTTTTTGAAAGCTCGATTCATCCTTCATTTGAAGGAGACTTCGATTATAGATGTAGTAAAGAGCCTCAACCTCCCTTTTCCGTTCAATCTCAGTTATTTTGGTTTCATTATCCATTACGACCCCCCTTGGTCAGACATCCCCGAAAGAACTCCAAGGAAGGCCGGCAGGGATTACCGGCCTTGTCTGTCCCGGTGATCAGCCGGGACCTATTCTCGGGAATATCCTTTCCTCGACGCTTCATGAGAACATA
>CAZDYX010000069.1:0-12154 GCA_964509775.1 uncultured Desulfobulbia bacterium
ATGGACCCTTCCGGATGCCCCTGATAATGGACCGCGTTTTTCAGCACGAACACGCGCAGCTCCGGCAGGATAAGCATCCAGTTCCGGAAAGGGTGGCTGAGTTCATAGAGGAGGTGATCAAGGGAATTTCCAATCCCCTTATAGTCTTTCACCACCTCCCGCAGCACCTCAAAGGAGGGGTCAATGATCACCTCCCTGACCGCGGTCTCCAGAAGGTTTGCCCGGAGGGCATCGGAATTGATGTTCAAATGACTTTTTTCCCTTCCAGGTGAAGAATAAGATCGAGCACCCGGTTTGAGTACCCCCATTCGTTGTCATACCAGCTCATGATCTTGACCATGTTGCCGATCACCCTGGTAGAGGCGGCATCAACCACCGAGGAATGGGGGTCGCCCTGGAAGTCAATGGACACCAGAGGCTCCTCGCAAAAGGCGAGATACCGGTTGGTCGCCTCTTTCAGGGCCTGGTTCACTTCAGAGACCGAGGTTTCCTTTTCCACCTCCATGACCACATCCACGAGCGAGACATTGGGTGTCGGCACCCGGACCGCAAGGCCGTCGAATTTACCCTTGAGCTCTGGAATAACCAGGGCCACGGCAGCAGCCGCGCCGGTATTGGTGGGAATCATGGAAACGGCCGCGGCCCGGGCCCGGCGAAGATCCTTGTGGGGGAAATCGAGGAGCTGCTGGTCATTGGTATAGGAGTGAATGGTGGTCATGAGGCCCCGTTTGATCCCGAACCGGTCCAGAATAACCCGGGCCACCGGCGCGAGACAGTTGGTGGTGCACGAGGCGTTGGAGAGGATATGATGTTCGGTGGGATTATAATCGTCCTCGTTTACGCCCATGACAATGGTCTTCACCTCTCCTTTGGCCGGTGCGCTGATCACCACCTTCTTGGCCCCGGCCTCAAGGTGCGGTTTGGCCGAGGCAGAGTCGGTAAAACGGCCCGTGGCCTCAATCACATATTCAACCCCCAACTCGCCCCAGGGGATCTCAGCCGGGTTCTTCTTGTTATAGACGGCGATATGCTCCCCAGCAACAATGATCCCCTTGTCGTCCGCTGTTACCTCAACCCCGTAGCGTCCCATCACCGAGTCATACTTGAGGAGATGGGCGAGGGTCGGATTATCCGTAAGGTCGTTGATCGCCGCTATCCTGATGCCGGAAAAAGCCTTATCCTTGCCGATGGCGCGGAAGATGTTCCTGCCGATTCTGCCAAATCCATTGATTCCAACTCGTATTGTCATGTTTCCCCCTTTGCTTTTAATTGTTGATCTCTTCTTTGTTGCATTTTGGTCTTAAGGTTTTGTATCTCCTTCCTGGCCTCTTCACAACCTTCGTTCAAATTCAGGGCCGTGGAATAGGCCTTTATGGCGCTCTCATACCAATGTCCTTCAAGGTAACTCTTCCCGGCCGAGCAATAGGCATACTCAGGGCCCGCCGGAAACATCTCCCGCAGCAACTCGTTTAACTCCTCCCCCCACAACTGCTCGACCGCAGACTCATTTTCAATAAGGAAACGCACCAGTAAATTGTTATGGGCCCGGGACGGCATCATGGCCCGGACCAGATAATTGGCATGCCCCCAAAGGCCTCCCAGATTTTCCATCTGTTCGGTAATGCCCTTCTCGGTCTTGTTTATAAGCCTCCGGCCTTCGGCCCAGAACTGTTTACTGACCGAAGAGCCCTTTTGGCTATTCATCCCAGCCACCAATGGGCCATAGTATTGGACCATGTAGATATTTTCCTTAAGCTTCATGGCCTCATGAAAAATAGACCCGAGCACCCAGTCGAGAATATTGGCATTGTGGTCCGGGTTGTCACCCGGCTCCCGCCACAACTGATGGCTACTGTCTTTCAGACGCCAAAGAACACCTTTTTTGTTTTCCGAGCCAACCCACTTAGCAATATCTTCATAGGACAAGGCCTTGATGGTAAAAAAATTATGGTAGAGGTGGTTAAAATAGAAGGAGGTCCCGATAAACTCCTTCACCATCTTGCACACAAAAAAATTACGCCTTTTGCTAAGCCACTGGTTGGACATCTCTCCTTTACCTGTGAAGGGAGGCAATGGCGGTCTGATAGAGATCAAGATATCTAAAGACCACCCGGTCCCACGTATAATTGTCCTGGATATGGCGCACTGCCATCTGCTGCATGGACTTCAGGGTATGCGGCGCCCGCCGGTAAAGAGAAAGGGCTCTTTCCATGGCATATGTCAACTGTTCAGGGGTATTTTCCTGATACGAGAGCCCGGTCTTGCCATCCTCGACCTTCACCAAACCGCCAACATGATGCACAATCGGGATGTTACCCATAAGCTGGGCCATATAATCGGTAAGACCACAGGGCTCGAAATGGGACGGTATCAGAAAAAAGTCGCCCGCGGCAAATATCTTGTGGGCCAGGGTGTCGCTATAGCCCTTTAGTAAACAGATCCTGCCAAGATACCGAGGCTCCCCGGCAAGTTGCACCAGGGCCTCCTCTATTTTTTTATCGCCGCTCCCGAGGATAACGACCTGAAACCCCTCGTCCCTGGACAGAAGATTTTCGAGCGCCTGCGCGAGCACATCCACCCCCTTCTGGGCCGTAAGCCGGCCGATAAAGGTAAAAAGCGGCAATTGGGGTTGGTCTGAAAGCGTGCCGACGCAGCTCACGCCGCTGACATTCTCCCCGTTGATAATGGTTATCAGATCCTCACGGCATTTACGTTTACCAACAAGATCACCCCTCCCTGGATCAAAGGCCGCGGCCAGACCAAGCTTCTCGGGTCTGGTTGGATCAAAGTCGGCCGGACTGATACCATTGGTCACACCGGCGAGCACATTGCCCCGTTCGAGCAACCGATGCCCAAGCCGGCCCGTCTCTTCATCAAGGGTTGTTTCACGCAGTTCCCGGGCATAGTTCTCGCTTACGGTGTTCATTATTGCATAGGAGGAAGCAGCGAGCAAAGGGTCAAATGCGCCATCCAGAAGATTTTCCATGATCACCCGCGACGGCAGATTACAGATGGTCTGGGCAAAGGACAGATCACCGACCTCCTGATGATACCCTTGTCCCGCATTATGGATGGTTACCAGGGCTCCGGTGTTTCGGAAGTAGTGCCGATAGCCTTCGATTTCCCGCATCATGACCGGAATAATGGCAGTATGGCCATCCTGGCAATGGATGATCGAAGGCTTTTCGTCTTGCAATATGATCAGGGCCAGGGTTGCCTTCTCGAGCAGGACATTCATGGCAAAATAGTCAAAATGGCCGTCGCCCTTCCGATGATAAGGATTTTCCGCCTCTTCCTCCGCCGTATAGAGATAGACATTCCGCTTTTCCCTATACCGGTCGGCGTCCACGAGATACAGAGAGACCCCTTGCTCTTTTTTGGTCCAGATCGTCACGGTCTCACGCCGTTCCACCCCCACATAGGGCATATCCACCTGAAAGACAAGCCTGGTCAACTTAAACCCCTTGTCAGTGGGATTCATAAAGCCATAGAGCGGGAGCACCACCGTTATTTCCCGGCCCGTTCTCGCCAGGGCCTCTGCCAATTGCCGGGAGACATCCTTTACTCCCCCCGCCCCTGCCAATCCCTCGTATTCCCGGGTGACCATCCAGATATTGGTGATAGGTGTCTTCCCTGTTGGTGAAGCCATTTATACCCTCCTTTATTCATGGAAAGGAATTCAAGATTCAAGATTCAAGATTCAAGATTCAGAAGTCAGTAGTCAGAATACGGAAGTAAAGACAAGCTGGGTATGTTCAGAGCCAAATCTGACTTCTGAATTCTGAATTCTATTTTTTTCGGTAACTCCCTTCCTGTCTGAAAATAATCCCCGACAATGAGCGGTCAGCGCAACAAGGTTATTGTCCGCTGCCGCAGCACATGGTCGGCCAGGGTAAGGCGGACCATGGCCTCGCAGACCGGAATAATCCTCGGTATGGCGCAGATATCGTGCCGGCCCCCTATCTTGATGAAGGTCGGCGTATTATGGACGGTTACGGTCTCTTGCTCCAGGGCAATGGAGGGGATAGGTTTTACGGCCGCCCGGACTACGATCTCCTCCCCATTGGAGATTCCGGCAAGTATCCCCCCGGATCGATTGGCGACAAAACCCTGAGGGGTAATCGGATCATTGTTTTCCGAACCTTTAAGCCCGGCAGCCGCAAAACCCGCCCCGATCTCCACCCCTTTTATTGCCCCGATACCCATCAGGGACCGGGCCAGTTCCGCGTCGAGTTTGTCAAATACCGGCTCGCCGAGATCCGCCCCGCACCCCCGGGCAAGGATCTCTACAATGCCGCCCAGGGTGTCGCCGGCCTTGCGGACTTCCGCAATATGGGCCTCCATACGGGCCGCCGCCTCGTTGTCCGGGCAATAGAGCCGGTTTTCAAATATCTCGGCCAATGTCCTTTCCCGGGTAGAGATACCACCCAAGGCCACGGTATAGGCAATGACCTCTATCCCTTGCGTTGTCAACAACTTTTTGGCCACCGCCCCGGCAGCCACCCGGGCTGCGGTTTCGCGGGCCGAGGCCCGGCCGCCGCCGCGGTGATCGCGTATCCCGTATTTCTTGTAATAGGAGTAATCGCCATGGCCGGGCCGGAATACATCTTTCAGGTGATCATAGGATTTGCTGCGGGCATCCTTATTATAGATGATCAAGGAAATGGGGGTGCCGGTGGTTCGGCCTTCAAAGGTGCCGGAGAGGATCTCCACCCGATCCGGTTCCTTTCTGGGGCTTTCTCCTTCGCCCTTTCCAGGGCGACGCCGGTCGAGTTCCCCTTGAATATCGGCAATTGCAAGGGATAAACCGGGGGGACAACCGTCTATTACCGCACCAATAGCCGGCCCGTGCGATTCCCCCCAAGTTGTCACCCGAAAAACCTGTCCAAAGCTATTACCAGCCATGATATTCTTCCTTAAATCTCATGTTTTTTTCGCACCCTCGATGGTAATTGTTCCCTTGGGTGTTTAAATGAAAATGGAATTCAGAATTCAGGAGTCAGGAGGGGAATGGAAAGGCTCTCTATTTCTATTTCTGATTCTGAATTCTGAATCCTGACTCCTGGATTCCATTTTCATTGTTCGTTGTGCCCATGGGGCATGGGGGTTAGTAACACAATTTTTTTATTTTACCTTACAAGTTAATGATTTGGTCTCTTTTTTTGATTGACAGATAACAGCAAACTCTTATATCCAGTTATCATCTTTTCTATAATTTACAATTAACGGAGACTGATACGTATGAAAAATTTTTTCTCTTTGTTCTTGTTATGCCTTTTGCTTTCCTGTACACCGGTCAATCAGGATTCATCATCTCGGCTAACTTCGCAGCCCAATATGGGCGGAGTCAGCGTATTCCTTTCCGCATCCCAGCATCTGCCGCAGGAGGTCAGCTTTTCTTTGAGCGGGCTGGCGCTTTTTAACGGCAGCGCCTGGGTTGAGCTCTCCGAGGAGACATTTTCTTTAAGTTCCATTGCAATCGGCAAGGGCCAAAAACTGCTGGGATTTTTCTATGTGCCGCCGACAGGATATACAAAGCTCCGGGTTCATGCCGGCGACGGCACCATCGACAAGAAGACATTGCCCCTAACGGAAAAGGGTGAAGAACAAGAAGCGGAGATGGTCTTTGATTTAAAACTCAATGTCCAGACCGGCGACCGGTTCTGCCTGATCATAGACTGGCTGGTAAAACCCTCGGTTAAAGAGAACCTTTTTTCCCCAGTCCTGATAGTCCTCCCGCAAACCCCCCCCCTTACCCAAGAATTACTCTATGCCGCCTGTACTACCCTTGACGCCATCTTTGTGGTCAGGATGGATACAAACAATGTGGTGGGATCTTTTGGGATAAAGGGAGGCCCTACCTACCTGCGGATGGACACGGAGAATCAGATTCTCTATGTGCTGGCCCAAAACGCCAGACAGATTATCGGACTTGACCTTAACGGCAACCGGGTATTGTCGCGAAGCAATATTTCCGGCCTCTATAATCCCAAATACTGGGCCCTCTCCCATGATGGAAAATGGGCCTTTGTTGTGGATCCTGACCGATATATCCTGCAAAAGGTGGATGTAAAGTCCGGTTTTCTCAGCAAACAGGTTATATTAGACCGGCCCTTGGGAAGGCTTGAATATATCCGGTTAGACGAACCAACGGTCCGGCATTCGAAGGCCGTTCTGGCCGTGGCAAGACCAAATTCCGGATTGGTATCCCTTTTTGACACGGAGTCCCTGGAGCTGCTCAGCCCCGAGACCCTGAACCCGGCGACCAGGACCCCCACAGCAGGAATCAATACCGGCATGAACCCGGAGTCCTTGCTTTATCATAAGGGTATTCTCTATATCTGCGACAGCGGTACCAATAGCGTGACCATTTTTGACCTTGTTCGCGGACGAACTCAGGCCCGCATCTCCGTTGGCATCCATCCCCAGGAACTGCTTATCGGTAAATATGACCATATATACGTAAGCAATACCGGAAGCAGCTCCATCTCCATCCTCGCCCCTCGGCAATCCTCGCCGTTAAAGGAAATCAACGGGCCTCCCCGTCCTTCGGTCATGGTCCAAAACACCCGACGCGGGCAGTTCTATGTGGCCAGCGAAGAAACACCGACCATTACCGTCATGGACCTTAACTCAGATAAGGGCATGGCCCAAATTCCCTTGCCGGACCATGCGGTTTCGCTGGCGGTCTTTGAGTGATAAACGATTAGCTCGTGACTACTTAGGAGCTGTAAAATAATAATTCTGTCCCTTTTTCTATACGATGAAAGAGACCTCCCTCCCTAGCTTCCTCAATTCTTTTTTCTGGGAATACGATCCTGCTGCCATTGATACGGACAAACATGTCTCCTTAATCATGGGCCGAATCATGGAACGTGGGTCCTGGGAAGCCATGCGCTGGCTGCATCAAAGGTATTCGGATGATGACCTTGCCATCTTTCTTCGCACCAGAGGGATACAAATTTTGCCAGCCAGGGAATTAAATTTCTGGGCTTTGCTCTGTGGTATCCCGAACAGGACGCGAAAACGATGGGTCAAAAAGGCGCGGACAAGAGACTCTGTCTGGACACAAAGACATGCACTCTGAGATATTAAGCCAGAGGCAGAAGGACATCCTCCCCGGACTGGCAGCGGCAGTATCAGGAATGGGTTTATATATGGCTGGCGGAACGGCCCTGGCATTACAACTCGGGCATCGTCCTTCCATTGATTTCGACTGGTTTGCCCCGTCAATCGGCAATCCTGAACATCTGTTCCAACGGCTTGCGCCCTTGGGTTTGCCGTACACCGTTCTGTCCCTCGGCCATGAAACCCTTTACTTAACTATCAATGAGGTGCAAACGAGCTTTATCGGTTATAATTATCCCCTGCTGCGGCCACCGGCGTTATGGCCGGATTACAATGTTCATCTCGCGGACATTGTAGATATTGCCTGCATGAAACTCAGCGCCATCACCAACAGAGGTTCCAGAAAAGATTTCATTGACCTTTTTTTCATTACCCGAGACCATATTCCCTTGAACAAGTGTCTCGCACTTTTCACCCAAAAGTATCAACAACGCGATATTGGCCATGTTTTAAGAAGCCTTGTCTTCTTTGTGGACGCAGACTCGGAACCTGAGGTCAAAACACAGTCTGAAGTGAACTGGTCCAGAATTAAAAAAACATTTGAATCCGAGATAAGAAAACTGACAGCTAAGCATGTCAACAATGAGAGTTTAGACGTACCTTTATAAATGCCGAGGGCGGCCTCTAAAAGGCCGCCCTCGGAGGCTTGGATCAATACACGGAGAAATTATGAGCCGTTGTCTTTCGTGGTATGGCAATAGAAGCATCCGGTGGTGCTGGCGCCACCGCCTGCGATCATGGCGCTGTAATTCCACCGCAGGATGTCGTCATACTCCGAACCATGGGCCCGGTGACAGGAGAGACACATTACAATCGCCTTCCGCGCCGTAGCCCGGATCATAGTAGCGTCAGTTGCGGTACCGGGATCGGTCGTTGCGACCGGCACGAGCACGCTATAGGTATAACCATCATAGTCATCCCCGCCCGCGACCTGTCTTGCCTTGTTGAGGTCAAAATCGGACGGATGGCGCAGCCAGGGGCTGGCGGTTCCCGCCGTGTTCCAGATGTCGTTTGCGGCGACCAAATCAGCGCCGCCGTGGAAATTGCTGTGGCATTCGGCGCACAGATAACTGATGGTGGACGTGACGGTCGCGCCATCGGCATCATCATTCCGAGCCACGCCCTTATAGATGTTATGATTATTGACGCCAGTGGTTGCTTCCCAGTCAGGGTCCTCTTTACCGGTTACACCCAATAGGAACCGGAAGCTCTTGACCACCGTGCTGCCATCCATGGAGCTGTCGTCCCCGTGATGCCCGCCGGCAATCGCGCTAAAATCAGTCAGGCCAACGGTATGGTTACCATGGCAGCCATAGGTTCCGGCACAGGTCAGCTTGCCTGCGGTCCAGCTATCGGGAACAGCGGTTCCACCTGCCGGCGCCATACCGGATCTCCACCCTGGCGGGGTGGCAAGGTCAGTCGGCATGCCGGTGATGCTGGAGACATTATGGCCTTTGGGGCTAGAGGTCATGGTCCAGTAGAAGTTACCGCCCGCAAGGTAATTAGCCGGCGCGATTCCAGTCTTGTAGACCACGGGGATATTGCCGACCTTGATCTGGGATTGTGCGGAGTCAGAGTGACAACCCACGCAGTCCCCCTTGGCCAGGTTGTTGTCAGGCGTGGCATCAGGGCCCATATCGACCCCGTTCTGGGAGTTGTGCATGGTATGACAGTTTGAACATAGCCCTGACACCCTTGCCTCAGCGTTTCCTGCCAGGGCACAAAAGGCCATGGCAAAACCAACTGCCAACATCTTTACGTAACTCTTTTTCATAATAACTCTCCTTTTTCTAAACGTGGATTAATGGTATTATCTAATAATCTTCTCGGTCCCGTACCTCTCACGGATAATCATCCTTCGCGTAAACTCTAATTCATTTGTTATATAACTCTCAATAGTAATCGCCTTAAACTAAGTCGTTTGCATACCCAAGCCCTCCCTTTCTCTCTTTATGTTTTGTAGTTCTCCGTGGATCACAGAGGCCGTCTCCTTTATTATCCCATAGTTAAGGGCCAAGGTGTTATGGGACACATGCTGTATTTTTATCTAAGCAACCGTTTACCAGCAACCACATATCTCTGAACTCCGTCTGTCAATCACCTTCCCTTGTTCCCATTGAAGGGGTGAGTAGAACAGTCATTAGTTTTAGTTTATCACAATAGTTATCATGTAATATATGGGACAACCGCTTATTTTCCAATAAGCATCGCTTATGGACAATAAAAGGCTTCTAGGCCACCAGGGCGCAAAGAGACAAAATGCGTTTAGCCAATATATACGGGGAAGGAAGAAACAAAGATGCGGGGAAGGGGAAGACGTGAGAATGTGGGCGGTCGGTCCATGGGCGTAGCCCATGGTAGCCATAGTTGGCGAATATAGCCGGCACAGCGATTAATTTTTCCCTGCCCCAGCCGGGCCAGCGGATATTAGCCGGGGGCCTGCCCTACGGGCCGGCCCCCGGAATCGAAAGACCGACACAATGCAGCGCCCCGGCAGGGGCGCAGGAACTTTTCAAAAGAAACACCTTGTCTATATTCCGACAGGCCGGGGAGAGAATTCGATGAACGGCTGGTTCCCGGCGACTGCGTCGCCGGGAATCGCGGCGTTGACTTCATCGCCGCGATTGATCTTTCCTGCGCCCTGCCAGGGCGCTACGAAATTGTCGTGCCATCATTCCGGGGGTTGCCGCGTTGCGGCTACCCCCGGCTAATATCCATCCGCCCTTTCAGGGCGATAGCCATTACAATTGTGAAAGATTATCCTCACAGGCCAGATTTTTCCCCACAAATCCGGGATGAGCCAGGGGCAATAAAACGCATCCCCTCAGATCCAATGTCATTGACTTAAGATAACTCCCCCTAACCCCCTCTTAACTTAAGAGGGGGGACTAACACCCCAGCCCATCGAAATCGAGATGGGTTTTTGTCCCTCCCCTTAATTTAAGGGGAGGTTAGGAGGGGTTATATGGCTTAACTCAATGACATTGCCCTCAGATCAACAGATTGTGGGCATCACGATGACACGTATGACAATCAGGGAGGGCCTTGGTGATACTACGGTCATGGGAAGAACCATGACAAGAAATGCATTGGGGCTGAAGATCGGAATTATGGCCCATACGATGGCAAAACACGCAGATAAAGCCGCCATGTTTATTTTTGTTGTTCTTTTGCAATTCCACCTTGTCCGAATGACAACCGGCGCAATACGATGAAGGGATATCATTTTGCCACAAGATATCCAAGGGTCGATGCGGTTTATGACACCGAAGGCAGGTTTTGTAATCCATCCCCTCGACGTGTGGGGCGTGGCACTTATTACAGGTTTCAAAGGTGCCGTGCACCAGATGACACATGGAACAATCACGCTCCGCATGGGCGCTGGGAAATTGAGCCATCTCTTCCCCTTGAAACGGATGACAACTGAGACAGGCCGGTTTGTTTTCCGTGGACTCGCTAAAGGTGATAACCATGGGTCGGTGGGGATTCTTGTGGCAGCTTACGCAGGGTATCTCAAGGGAAAAATGCGGCTTTTTCTCTGACTTATGACACTTGGAACAAGATGGAATAGCGTCGGTGCCTTTGGGTGGATGCTCAACATGGCACTCCAGGCACGTCACGGCAGTGCGATGCCTTTCTCCATCTTCAAAGATACCCCTAACCTCGGCAGGATGACATTTATTGCAATCGTTCACTGTGAGTAGTGCTGCCGACAGCGGTCCCTTAAGGACAAAAAATGACCACAAGATACAGGCAAAGATCCGGATAAAAAACAACATACTTCCTCCAAGCCATCGGGCGGATAATTTTCATGATCGGAGATCTCCCAAGGATCATGAAAAGGAATTCAGGAGTCAGAATTCAGAAGTAAAGACAAGATGGGCATGTTCAGGACGAATTCTGACTCCTGACTCCTGAATTCTGAATTCTATTTTCACAGTAATATTCATGATCATTTTTTTGGGAAAAAAGCATCATCGCTGACTGATCTCAAAGACCTGAACCCGTTTGTTAAACAGATCAGCAACAATAACTCGGCCATAGGTGTCCACCGCAATATCCGTGGGATAAGAAAACCAGCCCCGGGCAACGCCCTGACCGCCAAACTCAAAAATAAAATTTCCTTCCATATCATATACATTCACCCCGTGCCGCAGGTAATCGACCACATAGATCTTCCGGGCCCGTCCGTCTACCGCAACCCCCCGGGCCCGGGCGAGCTTCCCCGAGCTGCCGCCCTTTTCCCCGAACTTGTGCAGGAAACGTTCCTCACGGTCATAGACATAGACTCGACCCATGCCTTCACTTAAAAGATATATCTTTCCCTCCTGATCCGTGGTCAAGGCCACTATATCCGCTTCTTGCCGGCCCCCGCGCACCGTATCCTTGGGAGCGATGATATGGAGGAACCGGCCTTCCCGGTCAAAGACCAGTGCTCCGGGGTAATTGTTCCCGGCAAGAAAGAGTCGGTCCCTGGTACCCTGAGCAATGTGACGAGGGACAAAATTCGAGTCATTGGGAAAACCTTCCAGAGTAATATCCCGGACCTTGAAAAAGGCGCCATCATAAACCGTGATCATAGATTTTTCCGCCATTTCAGAAGGGGACTTGGCCGCGAACAGGTAGCCTTCCTTATTCACAAAGACACCGGAACAACGAGCCAATCCCCGGCCGACTCCCAAGGACAAGGTCGGGAAATAATCCACCCCGCCGTAAATCGCCACCTTGCTGCCCTCGCCCGAATGGACGACATAGAGCTCAATGGCGTTTTCATCAAAAAAGAGGGAGGCGGGATACCCCAAGGGAAAGTTATTACAGTCATGGGTGATCACCTTTACCACGTGCGCCTCATAGACCATTGATTCAGCAAGAACGCCTGCCGGCAGAAAAAGACCCAAAAAAAGACCAATAACGACCTGATGGAGATACATGACAAAAAATATTACTCCTTGATAATTAATTATTCTCATTTTGTAACTACCCAGGTTGGTTAGGTCGTTAGACTGTAGTCTGTTAGGAAGGAAAT
>CAZDYX010000070.1:0-6349 GCA_964509775.1 uncultured Desulfobulbia bacterium
TCGCCATCGGCAAGGGCAACGAGGCCAGCATGGGCTCGATCAGCGTGGAATAACAGCAGCAAACAAAAGAGGAAGCAACAGAGGAGTGACCGGCGGACTATACTCGCAGACCTCCTCTCGATTGTCCATCGCAAGTACAATGCACGCTTCCGGCATCGGCCACAGGCGGGAACCTCTCGGTGAGGTTTCCCGCCTGTGGCCTTTTGTGTCGAGTACCGAGCGTCGGATTTTAATTGGCTCCGGGATGACGGAAAACCCTAATGGGATAGCCGATTTTTCTATTTCACTTCTCCTTTTTCTTTGTGATACACTCAGTGCACTTTCGGTTCCAACTATTCGCTTTGCTTCAGTCAGGAGAATAAGAATGAAAATTGTGCTGTTCCTCTTTTTGTCGCTGATCACTCTTCCGCCCTCTTCAGCCGTGGCCAGTGAGGATTTTCTTACCCTGGTTGACAGGAACAGCCGTCATCAGGTATCGGTCGAGTCACTCAGGCAGGAGGCGGATCTTGAGTTTACCATTTTTGAACCGTTCCGTGGGCGCCAGGTGAAAATTCGTGGAATCCTCCTTGAACAGGTGCTGCGCAAGCATCTTTCCCGGGTGCCGAGCAACATCAAACTGATTGCTCATGACGATTACGACCTGGTCTTCACAGACTGGAAAACTCACCACTGGGTGCTCGTCACCCACGAGGATGACAAGCCCCTCTCTCTGCGCAATCAAGGCCCGCTGCGTCTGATCGAGCGCAAGTATCAAGGGCGAGATCCTAAAAATCTTCGCGATTTCAACGACTGGATCTGGATGCTGAAGGAGATAGAAGTCTTGCCATGAAGTCTCCGGAGTTCCGCAGAAGCGGTTGGTGGTGGTTAAGCCTTCTCTGCTTTGGCCTGCTGCTCGGCCTGATCTATTTCGAGATGGGCTATTTCTATCCCCAGGTGAAGCGCTATTTCGACAATAGTGGGGGGCCTACTGCTCAGCCACTGGTCTCTCGTGCGCGCATCTACCTCCTTAAGAGCCTGGAGCACTACGCCGAGATGGGGGAGCCCGAGGAAAATTCCAAAAAAGTCCGGCAGAACCTGAACACCGCCTACGGGTTGATCAACGTTGATCTCTATCTGCAACACTATCCCTGCACCGCCCCCACCCTCGAACAAATCGACCTTCTCGAGCGAAAGCTCGCAAACCGGCAGCAACGAGACGTTGCCGGTTTCTCCCTGGCTCTTCTCCCCATCCTCCAGTGCACCGACATCATCCAGGCCGGCCAGGACGACAAACGCTCGCAGTTGGCGATCAGCCTGGCGCAAACCCTGGCATTTCACCAAAAGTTGCTCTTGTGGGGAACCCTGGTGATGGTGTCCACCGGCCTGGCCTTCTGGACGCTGCATATGAAACAGCGAAGGCAGATCGAAGCCGGCAGGGACGAGACCAGGCAGTGGATACAGCATGCCATGCGGGACGGGCTCACCGGTATTCTTAATCGACGGGCCTTTGATGCCGACCTGAAAAAAAGCCTGGAGCACTACCGGGAAAGGGGCAGGCCATTCTCCCTGTTGATGTGCGATATCGATTTCTTCAAACAGTATAATGATTCCCTGGGGCACCTTGAGGGAGACAGAGCCCTGCTCTTGGTCACCGATGCCATGGCCAAGGGTTTACGAGCCATGGACAGCCTGTATCGCTACGGCGGGGAAGAACTGGTGATCATTCTTGATAATGCCAACATGTCCCAGGCTCGTGGCATTGGTCTGCGGGCCTTGGAGGTGGTACGCGAACTGCGCTTACCCCATCCGCAAAGCGAAACCGGCTCTCTGACCATTTCCATCGGTTGCGCCACCAGCAGCGAAACCGACATCTCCGCGAAAAGCCTCCTTGCCCTGGTTGATAGCAGGCTCTACCTTGCCAAGCAGGGCGGGCGCAATCGGCTGGTCTGCTCTGAGGATAATACCTAAGGGGGCCCAAAAAGTCTCCAGACGGCTATTTTTCTACCAGTTGAGTTGGACGGATACTTTGCACTGCTCCGGTCGAGACGCACCTAACAACCCACAAATAATTGGTTTTGTGGAACAAAAGATGAAGCCTCACCGCAATCAGAAAGGCCTTACCCTGTTGGAGTTGATGATCGTTGTTGCGATCATCGGCGTTCTGGCGGCGATTGCCATCCCGTTTTACCAGAACTATATCAGCATAACCCAGCACCGGGTTGTGATCACCAACCTGCAGATGATCGGCCGTGAGTGCACGGCATTCCAAATAGTCAACAATCGTTACCCGGCAAACCTTAATGAAATCGGCCTTGGCAATCTTCGCGATCCCTGGGGTAACACCTACGAATACCTCAACATCGCCGATGACCAGCCAAACGTAGGGCAAATGCGCAAAAACCGCAACATGGTTCCGGTCAACAACGACTATGATCTCTACAGCAAGGGACCCGATGGGGCGTCCCAGAAGCCTTTTACCGCCCGGGCGAGCCGAGATGATATCGTCCGTGCAAACGATGGTGCTTATTTTGGTCGGGTATCCGACTACTAGATACTGGCGGAGGTATTATGGATGCTGGGTTGGACTTTCTCAAAAGCAGGGTAGCCAGGCGGTTCAGCCTGCTTTTTATCCTCTGTGCCTTCGTGCCGACGATGGTTTTAATCGCCATAACCTACCAGAAGGTTTCAAACGAACTCGAACAGCAAAGTCTTCGCCGCTTGAAACACGAAGCAAATGCCTATGGGATGGCGCTCCTCGACCGGATGATCAGAATTGATGGCGAGTTGGCCAATATTGCCCGACTGCTCGGCAGCGCACCGCCTACTCAGCTGGATCCAGCCATATCCGCCGGACTTGAAGCACTCTTTACTGGAATAGCGGTTTTCCGTTCAGGCGAAGCCCTGGGACCGATCATGGGAAAGATTGATTCAACGGAACTTCAGCGGGTCATAGGTGATGCCGATTTGGACGATGGCAAACCCTTCGTGGTAACCCTCAACGATCGTCCTCATCCCGGTCGGGTGTTTTTCGGGGTTAACGGCAGAAATTTTCGTGGTGAAAAAATCGCGGTAATCGGTGCAGCCAGAATCGACTATCTTTGGGGGGTTGGGGCAAATCCCCTGCTGCCGCCGCTCACTGAACTGACCGCCTACGACCGTACCGGCCAAGCCATCATGGCAACTGAAAACAGCCCCGACGGAGAGTATCATGAGCTCAAACGACTCCAGTCCGAAGATGACCCCAGGGTCTTTAGCTATGAGCTTGGCGGGGAGACGTTTTTTGCCTCGGCGGTGAATGTCTTTTTTGAATCACGCTTTCAGCGGACCGGCTGGCTCATCCTGCTCAGCCAGGCAAAGAGCGATGCCATGGCGGCGATGGAGAGTTTTCGCCAGACGTTCCCGCTGATAGTTCTTTTTCTGCTGCTCTTGATCCTTTTTCTGTCGATGAGTTTTATCCGCAAAAACCTCAAGCCGTTAAAATTGTTAATGGAGGGTACCAAGCGGGTAGCCGACCGTGATTTCACCAACCGTGTGCAAATAACCAGCAACGACGAGTTCGAGGACCTTGGCCGCGCCTTCAACGAGATGACCGGCCAATTGGACAAACAGTTTGCCGCTCTGGAACTCCTGGCCGAAATCGACCGGGCAATTCTCTCCTCCCTTGATCGTAAAAAAGTACTCGCCACCACCCTGCTGCGCACCAAGGACTTTTTTGCATGTACCACAACTATTTTCGTCAAACACGCAAAACAGGTACCAGGGCACCTCAAGGTCTATACAATGGTCGGACGGCGGCTGGAAGACCCGGTTATCAGCTATACTACCTCCAGCGAGGAGGAACTGCGCCTGTTGTTGAGCACAGAACCAGCGCGTGTATTCCGCGATGAGGAGATCCCTCCTGTTTTAACCGCCCTGTCGGCCGGTTGCCGCTGTATTCTTCTTTTGCCTTTAGCTTTCGCTCATTCCTCCGACCGTCTGCTCATCCTCGGCTGGAAAGAACTACCGCATCTTGATGCAGACGCCATGTCCCAGGCCAAACAGATAGCCAACCAGCTGGCGGTTGCCTTAGCTAATTCACAACTGGTTGATGACCTCGAAAAACTTGCCATGGGTACCATCGAAGCCCTGGCAAGAACGGTGGACGCTAAATCAAAGTGGACTTCCGGCCATTCGGAACGGGTTGCCGAGATATCGGCAACCATTGGCAGGAATATGGGACTTGCCGAGAAAGAAATTGAAAGCTTGAAAAGAGGGGGATTGCTCCACGATATCGGTAAGATCGGCATTCCCATGGCGATCCTCGACAAACCAAGTCATCTCGATGAAAAAGAGTACGCCGCCGTCTGCGAACACCCGGCGATCGGTGCCCGAATTCTTGAACCGATCACCGCCTATCAGGACATCCTGCCCATGATCGCCCAGCACCATGAAAAATTTGATGGGAGCGGCTATCCGCAAGGCTTGCGCGGTGAGGAAATCGACCTGCGTGCTCGAATCATGGCGGTGGCCGACGTCTGGGATGCAGTAGTCTCCGACAGGCCCTACCGCCAGGGGTGGATCCATGATCGCGCCAGAAAGCTGATTATCGACGGGGCGGGCAACCACTTTGATCCCAAGGTCGTCGATGTCTTTCTTGCGGTAGTGGCTGAGGCCTGACTCTCGGTACCGTCTCGGGCCCCAATTTCTTATCGGAAAATTATTGGAAAGGAAGAGGAGATAAAATCTTCTAAGGTGAACGGGCACCCGCAACACAGGAGCACGGAGCCACTCCGGGGGAAAAGCTGGGCTGAACAGCTTTGCTGCTCGGCAGGGTGCTAAACTGATACCCCACCGGCCCTATTTCATTGAAAAAATAGGGCCGGTGGGAAGGTGTCTACGACTAGACAAGGGAACCGTGCTCTACCGGGCCACTGCTCCCCTTCTTTTTGTTGCTCTACTTTACATAGTGTTTGTCAATGGCTGGACGTCTGCCAAGGATCGGAAACTGCACGTCGAAACGCTCGAGCAGGTAGCCGACAATCCACAGGGCGTATCCCCCCAGGCTGATGGTCCAGGGTCCAAGGATCATCAGGCCGGCCACGACATAGAGAATCCGTTCAAGCATGGTTGACGACTTGTTGAAAAAGCCCATGATTCCGGCCTCGATGGCAAGCATCGCCGCCACCCCGGAGACAATGGCGTAGATGATCAGGCCTGGATGGCCCTGCATCAGGTACTCGGGCATGAGAATGAAATAGAAGGGTAAGATATAGCCGCCGATGCCGAGGCGCATCGAGATCCAGGCCGTCTTCAGCCAGGGGCTATTGGCAATGGCGGCGGCGGTGAAAACGGTGATGCATACCGGCGGCGTCAACCCGGACTTGATGGCGAAATAAAAGATGAACAGATGACTGGCCAGGGGGTTGAGCCCCATCTGCTCCAGGGCGGGCACGAGCACCGCGGCGGCGATAACGTAGGCGGCGGTGGTAGTCATGCCCATTCCCAGCAGCATGGCGATGAGCATGGTGGCAATGAGGGCCATGAACATACTGGTGCCGGCCAAACTGAGAATGCCGGCGGAAACCTTTACCCCGAAACCGGTCATGGAGATCATCGTCACCGCCATCTGCACGCAGCTCATCATCACCATCAACCAGGCCAGTGCGGTTATCACCGCGCGGAGAAAGCCCTCTTCCCAGATAGTCTTGACCCTCTCCCAAATGGCGGCAGCCTTGAGTGGTCCGCCGATCAGCAGATAGTTGATCATCGCCACGATCAAGGCGACGCCGGCCGCTTTTTCCGCGGGAAAGTACATGAACAGCATGACCATGAGAATGCCCACCGGAGCAAGAAAGGTGACCATCTGTCTGAAACCGAAAACCTCCTTGATTTTGGGCATGAGATCATCAGGCAGCTTGCCGATACCGTAGCGACCGGCCTCGACCCAGATACCCGCGGAAACGCCGATAAAATAGAGTACACCAGGGATAATGCCGGCAATCATTACCGAAATATAAGGAATATTCAAGAATTCCGCCATGATAAAGCATCCGGCGCCCATGATCGGCGGCATGATCTGCCCGCCGGAGGAGGCCGAGGCCTCCACCCCTCCGGCAAAGGCCGGGGGAAACCTGAGTTTTATCATGGTGGGGATGGTGAAGGAACCGGTGGTGGCCACATTGGCCACCGAGGAGCCGGAGAGCATGCCGAAAAAGGAACTTCCAACCACCGCCACATGCCCGGCACCGCCGCGGATGCGGCCCCCGGAAATCATGGCGATGTCCATAAAGGTTTTGCCGACGCCGGTGGCAAAGAGGACCGGTCCGAACAAAACGAAGAGGGCGATCAGTTTACTGGTCATATCGGTCAGCAAACCCCAGATGCCTTCCTG
>CAZDYX010000070.1:6359-7901 GCA_964509775.1 uncultured Desulfobulbia bacterium
GCATCAAGAACAGCTGATAGAGGATTTCCGTGCCCTGAAAGCCGGCATGACCGAACATTCCGGGAATATGCTCTCCGAACAGGGCATAACCGAGAAAACCCAGCATCAGGATGGGTATGGAGTTGCCCAGCGAGCGGCGGGTGGCCTCGAGCAGGCCGAGGATCAGGGTGAAGCCGATCACCAGCTGGTAATCTTCGTAATAGCCCGCGCTGCGAACAATCTTTTCCCAGGCGAACATGATGTACACACAAGGAAAGACACTCAGCACCACACAAACCACATCGAGGACCGATGGACTGCTGGGAGTGCCGTAAACGAGCGTCCTGAGAATACTCTTGTCACTGCTCTTATAGATCTTGGCAGTTGTGGAAAAGGGATAGGCCAGAAAAACGATGGCCAAGCCAAAGCTTAGCGAGATTGATCCCTGCAGGACAGGGTGCAGCGCAATGGTTATGGCAGTGTAAACCAGAAAGACGCTCCAGATACCTGCCATGATTGCAACACAGATTTTTGCCCAACCTTCGAGTACGCGCATGTGGCACCTAAAAAGTTAATATGACGATGCGGAGTGTCGTGTCGACTGCCGCAACATTGCGGTAACATCAGGCGTTGTAGTACATTTTCCCTGTTTCTCCCGGCACCGGAGACGATCTCCGGGCACAGACGCGGGAGAGGAAGAACACACCACCAGCTTACAAATCAAGGCCCGGGTCGAGGAAGGGTTGCCTCACCGCAACCAGGGCCTGGTCTACTATCCGATGTTCAGGTCCGTCTCGGCACTATTCGGTGACAACGATCTTGGTCTTGACCACCGATCCTTTGCTGCCTTCGACATCGATGGGGTATTCACCCTTTTTGGCGTTCATCGGAATGGCCGAGGGAACGGAGAAGTTGCCCTTGTCGTCGGCGACAATCATTTCCACTTTTTCGGTTCCCAGACCGACCTTCTGCCCGGGTCCGAGAGTGATAACGATATCGACCTCTTCCTGAGGTTGAAAACCGGTGCCGCTGATGGCGATCACGGTTGATTTCTTCCCTGAAGGCGGCTTGATGTCTATGGCCGCCTTGCTCGGCCCTCCGGTGGTGTCCCCGGCGCAACCGAAATTAAGAACCAGAAAAGACGATACGATGACAGCCAAGCCTACTCTGACCAAAGATTTCTTCACACTCATGCAAACCTCCCTTGGTGTGTTGTTGATGGAAGGAACGTTGGTGTTTCGGTGCCTCCCATTTCGCTTTCAGATGCGTTCCATCACTTCGGCGGCATCAGTTTTTCCGGGATGGTGACACCCAGGGTCTCTTGGTAGAATTTGGCGGCCGCGGGATGAAAGGGTACGGAAAGATCGTATTCGATAGCCACATCATACATGTCGGTAAAGCGGCCTTCCCTGAGCGTGGCGATATTGCTCACCAATTCATTGCGCTTGTCATAGGTGGCCTTGACGAGCTTTTCCACCACCGCATCAGGGACATCCTTGTGAATAAAGTCACTGACCACATAGGCAAAGCTTTTCTGTTCGGCGGTGACAGCCTTGAACAATC
>CAZDYX010000070.1:7911-12117 GCA_964509775.1 uncultured Desulfobulbia bacterium
CGGGGATGTTCATCATCAGGCCATGGGCCGGGTACTTGGCATTCATTTTGTCGATCATCTCCTTGGTAACCTGCAGAACATTGATCTCCATGGTCGATTCCAGGTCCATGATCGCCGAATCCTTGAAGCCGGCCTTCATCCATCCAACCACCACCCCACCTTTCATGGCGTCGACGCTGGCCCCGATTCCCATCATCTTGTAATCGGGCTTGACATCAAGGGCGTCGAAAAGCAGTTCGATCAGACGCCCGGAAGTGGTTCCGGGATTCATCGCGAAGGTGGCCCCATTGAGGTCCTCGATGCGGGTAATCCCGCTTTTTTTGGTGGTAACAATATGGATCGGGGTGACGTAACCGCCCCAGAGGGCACGGATATCGGGAAGTTGCTTCCCTTTATAGTCAATGATGCCGGCGTAGGCGGCGTAAGCGGCGGCGGCACTTGCCGGGCCGAGATGGATGGTTTTCTTCTGGGTGCGCACCAGATTCTCGACGTACCCTCCGGTCTCCACCACGGTGATTTCAAGATCAGGATAGGTTTGATTGACCAATGCCGCTTGAGCCACGGTGTTGGCGTACAGACCTGAACGGGTGCTTGTCGCACCCCATTTCACCTTGGTGCTTTTCGCCTCCGCCATAGCGGAGAACACCAGAGTTAGCGCTACAAGTACACATCCTAATACCATGTTTCTTTTCATGTCTCGCTCCACGTCATAGTTTACAAGGGAACTCCGGGTTAAGACCTGTCTCTTCTTAAAACTTTCACCTCCTTGTCGATAAGCTTGACTTCACTTTCCGCACCCCGGTTTATCGGGGTCGAATACCGGGAAAGGCAGGCATTCACAACCAGCACCCTTCCTTGTCCTTTGCTCAACAGGATAGCGTATTGCCGGAAAGACTTCAACCGTAGTTCGTCCTTTCCTTTTGTAAATGCGGGTAAATCAGGGACCATCCGAAACCGCCGCCCACCCTTCTGAACTCTATTTCATCATGTCGACATCTTACCTTTTGCAACCGTTTGCCACGGTGGTACGCTGACCATCGACTTTGGCCCTGTCAAGCTGACTGACATCTGAACCATGACCGGCATGACCGCAGTTTGCCATAGCAAAGATCAGACCAGGAATTGACATATTGGACAAGGCAACGAAACAATGGATGAATAATACAAATAAGTACTTGCGGCGGGAACAGGAGTGGCGGAAATCCGCCGATCAGAGGATGGGGAACGGGGGAGTTTCCGCCAATTGCTGGCAATCCTCGTCGAGATGCTTGAAAAGACTTGGGGGCAACTCCCCAATCGGGAAATTGCCCCCTGCAAACGTCACCATCATACCAGCCAACACCTTGATTTTCCTGGAGCCAGCAACCGGAATCGAACCGGTGGCCTGCGCTTTACGAGATATCCGGTCATTATCTTTTTTCCCTTTATTTTCAGATAGTTAAAACCATTTGATATCACTGACCTTTACTTTGCTGTTTACAACGTATTATCAACATGTTACAAGTCAGACATGACTATATAAAAGTTCTCAATAAGTTCTCATTTTGGAGGTTTAGGACATGGACGAAAAACGGAAAATGAAGGTCATGGGAAAGAATGTCACCCTCTACACCCGGAAGGGATTCAATACAATCTACATGTACTTCTCCCATGAGGACAAGAAGTATAAGGTTTCTACAGGTGTTCAGTCCTTTGATGATGTGAAGATTGAAGACCTGATAACGATGATAGTCAACATCCAACAGGGTAGACCAGTAAAGAAGGTTGTAAAACAACCCTACACTCTAATAAAAGCCTTTCATGATTTCGTCAAATATAAAGAGGAAATGGGAACCTCTGAAAGAACCATCTATGACTACAACAGAAAGGGTAAGTTCATACTTGAGAAGTTTGGTAAGATGGATGTTGTTTCATTAGGAACAACCAGTAACTATGAAAAATACCGCAACTGGAAAAAAAACTATTATAAAAACAATCCATCAAAACAGACAATAAAGTATATAAGGAATGGAAAAGTCATTGAAGGTAGAACATTCACCAGTAATGGAAAGTATGCAATAGATAGTGAAATTAAATTACTGATAATGATTATGAGATGGTGCCAAAAGTTAAGAAAGATACCAAGAGAAGTATATATTGATGAGTATGAAGAGTTCTATGGTGAATCAAATGAAACATTGGTTTTAACAAAAGACGATTATGTTAAAATTACTGACTATATGAAAAAAGACAATCCGTTCTATTGCAACATTGTTCGTTTCGTTAACAATACAGGCATCAGGTACCCAAGTGAATTGAACCCATTGAAGTGGAAACATATTGATTTCAAGAAACACACAATTAGTATTGAGGGTAGAAAGAGGGGCAGACAGAAAAAAAGTACAAGAGTTGATACTTTGATACCTATGACTAATAGAGTTGCTAATATATTAATGGAACTAAAAAACAGACCTGATATACCAACAGGTAATGAGGATTATATATTTGTGAACAATGAAGGTGAGAGAGTAATGAACATTATCAAGTATTGGAACAAATCTCTTGTTCATCTTGGAATTGATACAAGTTATACAATGTATAGTTTAAGACACCTGTTTGCAACAAGGATGATTAAACGTTCAGACATTTCATTAAAGATGATTTCTGAATGGATGGGTCATTCTACAACTCAGATGTTACAACGTACCTATGCCAAATGGATTGATATTGATAGTAAAGTAGAAGTTGCCTTGAAATCAGAACAGACAAGGGAAGATATAATCAGGGAATCAATGTTAAAGAGACTGAATGAAACAAATGGTAATGGAGGAGAATAAAAACTCTAAAAACCCGTAAATCAAAGACGACTTTCGTAGACACAATATAGAGTATCAGGTAACATATACAAGAAAGATGGAAAAAATTACAATCTTGAATAATTTCTATTCGAGATTAAACGAATATTAACCAAAACCGATTTTAACCCATTATCCCATTGTTCCAGTGTCTGGTTCTGTCCTCAAAACGTTTGGAGGGGTCTCCAATCACCGAGTATAGGGTTTTGGGTAAGGTAGATGGATAAGGGGTAAAAATCGTTTGCAGGTCATTTTAGAGGGTTTCAGGTAAAACAAGGGGTTTGGGTTCCCCCTGTATCCTGGTGCCGGGTGTCTGGGATGAAACCTTCGTTTAGTTGTTCCTTCAAATCCTTACGAAACCATAAAAATGAAGTATACCTTTTATTGTCAATATGATAAATGAAAAAATATGGAACTGGTTGAGAGTATCATTTTCATCATTCAAGGGGTGATAGTATGAAACATTCGTTGGTCTCTTTAATCATTACATTGTCTATCATGTTATGTTCAAATGTGGGTTATAGTGAAGACAAGGTATATAAGTTTGACGAAGTAAAAGAAATTAAAGGTATATATTATGAAATAAAAACAAACAAACCAATAACTGGAATAGTCAATAAATACTATAAAAATGGTAATGTTGAAAGGGAAATGCCATTAAATAATGGAAAAAAAGAAGGTATTGACAAATTATATTTCGATAGTGGTGAGTTGCAAAATGAATTACCATACAAGAATGACAAAAGAGAAGGTGTTTCTAAAACATACTATAAAAATGGTAATATAATGGTTGTATCACCATACAAGAATGACAAATCGGAAGGTATTGGTAAACAATACTATGAAAATGGTATTTTATATGTTGAAACACCATACAAAGACGACCAAAAAGAAGGAGTTGAAAAATCATATTACGAGAGTGGTAAGTTGGAAAGTGAAACACCATACAAGGATGACAAAAGAGAAGGTATTGAAAAATTATACTATGAGAATGGTAAATTGAAAAAAGAAATACCATACCACAATGACAAACAAGAAGATGTTGTTAAAGTATATTATGAAAGTGGTAAGTTGATGAGTGAAATGCCATACACAAATGACAAACGAAAAGGTGTTAGTAAAATATTTAGTGAAAGTGGTAAGTTGATGGGTGAAATACCATTCAAGAATGACAAACGAGAAGGCGTTTCTAAAATATACTATGAAAGTGGTAAGTTGTATGCTGAGATAATATGCAAAGATGACAAAGGTGTTTCTGGTTATATTTATGAGAATAATGGAAAAAAAACAGAATGGAGGCAAGGCCGAGGGTTGATGAAGAGATGATTGCCAATATAGTTTCAAAATGGACAGGCATCCCTATCTTCAGGAT
>CAZDYX010000071.1:0-12041 GCA_964509775.1 uncultured Desulfobulbia bacterium
CTAGCAGGGAGGACGTCAGGGAGGCGGATGTCGGCCGCATCAAGAAGCTTCTTGATGTCCTGAGCAGGTTGAGGCACTTTTTGACACGTCGTCTGATTGACCTGGACAATTGTGCCATGTAACGAGCCCAACTGATCGATCGCCTCCGGAACCGTCATGTTGAAGTTTCGCCATAGCGTCTCCAACTCACGTTCGATCAAGTAGGCCAGCATCACCACGAACACATGGCCTCGCGTGCTTTCCTCGGTGCGAACGTAGACGGGCCGTAGTTCCAAGTGGCCGGTCTTCCATGTCCGAAATGCCAGTTCCACCTTGGACAAATTCTTGTAACGATCATGAATGACCTCGGCACTGGCGGCCGGACCGGCCAGATCCGTGGTGATAACATCAATGTCATTGACTTAAGATAACTCCCCTAACCCCCCTTAACCCCTCCCGACCTCCCCTTGCCCCAAGGGGAGGGGCAAACACTCGCCGACTTGGGAGGTCCTTCACGTCTCATAGGCCCCCGGCCTCCTCTTGGATCAAGAGGGAGCTTTCGGAGGTAGCGGTTTCTTGTCCCTCCCCTTAATTTAAGGGGAGGTTAGGAGGGGTTATAAAGCTTAAGTCAATGGCATTAGTGATAACATAGCAGCCATCCAAGATGGAGGCGGCCTTTCCCCCCCCCCTCGTCTACCACAACCGAAAGATTCCGTTCCGCACCGAGGATCTCCACGAAATCGGCTAAACCGTATCGTGCCCGCTGGGATGTGAGTTTTTTGAGCGCGGTCTCCACCTTAGCTCTCGGATGTTCGGCCAGAAACTTGGTTTCGCGAGCCGCCCTATGGCAAAGACTTTTGATACGATCGTCCCGGCTTTGCTCAATTTCCTGCTGGCGCACCGGGTTGCGGCGCAGGACATTGCGGATCGATTCGTGGCTGACCTCGTAAATCTGATCATCAAAGAGGCCGAGTTGAAAGACGTCTTTGGCCAGGAATTTTTTGATCTGCGGCTTGGTCAGGGCGGTGATCTAATGGAAGTCCGCATCCAGAAGGAGTTTTATCTGTTTTTTCTTGATCATTCCTCGGTCATCGACAAGGACCACCTCTTCGACGCCGAACTTTTCCGCCAGAATCCGAACCTGACTCGCAACGGTCGCTGTGTCTTGCGTGTTGCCCTTAAAAACGCGAACCGCCACGGGTGTGCCATCGGAGGCGGCCAGGAGTCCGATGACGAGCTGTTGCTTTCCCTTCTTGCCATCCCGGTTATACAAAGGCAGCCAGGATATTGTCTACTCCTTCCAGGTAGGTGCTGGTTACATCATAAAGGAAAAGCTGGGGTGGTGCCTGACCGAACCTTCGTTGAAACAGCCGCATCTCGATGGCTTCCTGATGCTCGGCTAACCAGGCCAAATTTTCGTAAAGGTGGTCCTCGCAGAAGGCGTCAAGGCCCAGCACTTCGGAAGCGGCATGATGCTGTGCAAGCCGAACGGCACTGAGGCGAGACCCCTGGTCAATAAGACGTGCAAGAATCTGCCACAAGGCGAGTTGCCCCTGTCTATGGCGACCTAATGCCTGAGGAATGCCGAGTCGATGCGCGATAACATTGAGACAAAAGACGGCGCCGATTCGACTTCCCTGCTCAAGAGAGATTTCGGGAACGGTGCCGAGGGCGGAGAGGTTGTGTTTATCTTGAAGCGCGAGTTTGATGGCGTCGATCTCTTCCTTGGAGCAGTGGGAGAGATTGGCGATGGTTCGGTGTTTGACCTTGCCGTCTTCGCGGTAGGACTCGCGCAGGAGGTGCCGTGTATATGTTTTCCCTCGTTGGGTGGAGGATGCGGTGACGATAAATATAGTGGCTACACTAGCTACCATATCACCGAAAATGAATGGCGCTAACCCGCAACCTGTCCAGGAGGATTCTTATGTTTAAGCTCGACAAGATCACCTTTAACCCCAAATTGATACGTGTTGTTGCCTTCCGATAGCAGTCGCGATAGTTGTTCGGCCTTGTTGGCGATGAGGAATTCCTCGAAACTCATCGGCCCCATGTATAAGAACTCTATTCGGCCCACGGGCATGGAAAACGACGCCTCGGACAAGGCAAATTCCATCGAAAAATTATTACTACCGTAGAGAGAGAATGCAAAATACTACGAGGCAGAATGTTATAATGCCATGGTCACTTGTGGATACCTTTTTCTTTACAGATACTTTCTTATTATGTATGTTTGTTGCGTAAATAATATAATGACGCCTATATTATCAGGTCATGAAGAAAGACAGCTCTTTTTATATAAAACAAGGATGGGGGGAAAACGGTTTTACCCTGATAGAGCTCTTGGTTGTTATTTCCATCGTGGGGTTGCTCGCCTCCCAGGCCATTATGGAGTTTACCTCGCCCCGCAATAAAGTTAAGGCCTCGGTCATGAACATGCGGGCGGATTTCAACCTGGCCCGGGCCGAGGCGATTAACCGGAACCAGGATGTTCGGATCGATTTTAAATCCGATACCGACATCGATGGCGACGGCGATGTGGATGACGGCTACTTAATCTGTGTAGACAATGCTGGAGGCCCCGGGTGCGATCCCGCAGATATGATACTCAAAAAATCGGCATTTGTAACCGGGGTAAAATTCTATGACGTCGATTTACGGTCTGTGGGCGGGCCGTACTGCACCCCGGACGGCAGTTCCCTTACCGTAAAGGACGGGGTAACCTTTTCGGGCAATAATTTTTCAATGCAGTCTGACGGCACCACGGCCGGCAATAAGGCCGGAACCGTGTATGTCTATATCCCCGGGGGCCCTACCGGCATGAAGGTTGCCCCGTATGCGGTGGTGGTTAGCACCAAGGGCAGAATTAGGGTCCGGTTGTGGCGCAAGGACTCCCTTGCCTGGTCCACAAAATGATCAGCTACGGCTGCCTTAGGGCCTATCAATGAACTTAAAAATCTTGCGTCTCATCTTCAGGCCATCTTTTACCGAGCTGAAAAATCCTTGACGTAGCCCTGCTACGCCTGCGGTTTTGTGCCGCGAAGCAAATGCCCTTGGGATGCTCAATCACTGCAACCAAATCCGATCCAAATCTGAGCGCAATTTTGCCCATGTTATTTTTTAACAGGCACTAATAGGCCAGGGCCGAAAGCACCGCTGTCTGGCTCCCTTTTTTCCCCGTCCATTGCACAAAAAGGACAAAGGCCAAGAAATAAATCTATACTCGCATCTATTCCCAAAAAACATTTCAAGATCAGGATTATCTTTTATGTTTGGTTTTTGCTACAATAATAAAAGAAGCATTATGTCCGGGTGATGAAGACCAGTAGGGCTATCTTTATGAAACAAAGGCAGGCGGAAAAGGGTTTTTCCCTGATTGAACTCATGGTAGTTGTCACCATCGTGGGGTTTCTTGCCTCTCAGTCCATTATGGAGTTTACCTCGCCCAGGAACAAGGTAAAGGCATCGGTCATGAGCATGCGGGCGGATTTCAACCTGGCCCGGGCCGAGGCGATTAACCGGAATACACCTATCCGTATTGATTTTTTGTTTAATACCGACATCGATAGCGACGGAGATGCGGACGACGGCTATTGGATCTGTGTGGACAATGCCGGAGGCCCCGGGTGCGATGCCGCAGACATCACTATCAAAAAAACGGCGTTTGTGGACGAAGTGGAATTCTATGATGTTGATCTGCAGAGTGTGGGCGGGCCGAATTGTCCGCCGGAGGGCCCTGCTCTTACCTTTCCGATGGATGGGGTAACATTTACAAACAACTTTTATGAGATACAGCCTGATGGCACCACAGCCGGCAATAAGGACGGGATCGTTTATGCGTATATCCCGGGAGGCACGACCGGCATGAAGGTGGCCCCCTTTGCAGTCGTGGTAAGCACGACTAACAGAAACCGGGTTCGGATGTGGAACAAGGACTCCCACGCCTGGACCACAAAATGATCAGATTCACAAAGGATGTCTGATATTCGGGGGGCTGTTTTGTTAGAGAATACCTTGAATGACCGAAAATTTAAACCCTTCGCTGCTGGCGCCGCCATAGGTTCGCGGCTGGGAAAGGGTCTCAGTGATCTCCCAGCGATCGGTTCGGTTTCCGTCCTTATTGAGGTCTCCTTCGGCAATAGCCCGGAAGGTGTTAGTGGTAGCGGTGGCCATGGAAAAACGATAATACTGGCCGCTGCTGTAGAAATAGGTGCTACCGGAGAAGCCGCTGAGGTCTTTGATGTTGCTCGCGTACCTGTCTTTTTCGGCATAATATGTCTCCTGGGCGACCTTGATCTCGAGCATGGTCTGGACCGCGTTTGCCTGACGGGTACGACTGATATGATTTACATAGGCAGGGATGGAGACTGCCGCCAGAACACCCACGATGGCCAGGACCACCATAAGTTCAACCAGGGAAAAACCGCGACTGTTTTTTGTTTTGGACGTCATGACGAGAACCTCCGATAATATTATGTTGATATTTAGAGATACCATGAGAGGGGTTAAATGCCAATGGGAAAAAGGCTTTACCTTGGTGGAACTGCTGGTGGCCATGGTCCTTTCCACCGTGGCTGCGGCCGGTATCTATCAGATTTATGTAGCATTCAGTTCCTCTTATGATCTTCAGGATCAGATGAACGAGATGAACCAGAACGTCAGGATTGCCATCGACAAAATGGTTGGTGAAATCAGGATGGCGGGCTACAATCCGACAAAAACCGGGGCCGTGGGGACGGACTTCGGCATTATAACGGACTCCACAGCCACCAGACTGCATATCAAGATGGATCTGTTTCCTACTCCCCCCAATGGTGTTACTACTGACGGAGGTGATGATATTGTCTTTGTCATTGCCGACCTGGACGGGGACGGCAGAAACGAGCTTACGCGGGATGACGTGAACGCGGGCGCTGGTTCGAACAAGGCCCTGGTGGATAACCTTAACTTCCTTAACTTTGTTTATCTCGACAGGAACGGGTCTGTAGTTAACCCAGCCGCAAATCCGGCCGATGTCCAGAGGATACAGATCGCCGTGGTGATACGGACCACCAATCCCGACTACACCTATACCAACAACAAGACCTATGCTAACCAGCAGGGGACCACCATATATACGGCACCCGGCGATCACTTCCGCCGCAAGATTTTATATGGTGAGGTCGCCCCGCCCAATATGAGGTATTGATCACGATGATCCACAACTCCCGCGGATTTTCGGTTATTGAGGTATTGATGGGCGCCACCGTCTTTACCCTGGGAATGCTCGGCGTAGCCGCCATGAATATCCGCTCCATCAACGAAAATTCCTTTGCCGCGAACATGACCGAGGCCACCACCCTGGCCACCAATCAGATGGAGGTTTTGATGGGGTATGATTACTCCAATAGCGAGCTTGCTGATACGATTCCAAATGGCACTACAGGACTTGACTATGCCGATTGCGGGCCCACAGGAACCTGCGCCAACAAGGCCGATCATATGACCCCCGGTCTCGGGAAAAATAATATCTTCATCCTCTATTGGAATATTGCCCCGAATACCCCGATTACGAACTGTAAAACCATCAAGATAATTGCAAAATGGTCGGTAAAGGGGACTCAGCATTCCATCAACATTCAGGGAATCAAAAGAAACGGGAACTAGAGGCCATGAAAACTCTTTTTTGCCGCATCAAAAACAACGATGGGTCCATCATCAATATCGCCCTGACCATGCTGCTCCTCATGAGCGCCATGGGGATATCGGCGACCATAACCACCACCGACGACGTCAAGATCGCCACCAATTATAAATATGACCGGGTGGCCTTCTTCGACGCCTTTTCCGGGATTCAGTACGGCCTTACCCAGATGGAAAACGACCTTAAGGCAAAAACACTTACCTTCCCATCTACTATCTACCCATCTACGGGTTCGACCATGGACCTCGCCTATACGGTGCCAACAAATTTCTCCTTTGGCCTTTCCCCCATCTCCCGGGATGCAACCAATCTCTATTCCTTCATCGCCACCGGCGCCGGACCCAAGAACGCCACCGCGGCCATTGAGGTGGTGTTTGAACGGGAGAAGGCCATCGCGTTCGGAGCCTTTGGGGATGCGCTCGTGGACATGAAGGCAAGCGCCGCAGTCTACAGTTATGATTCGAGGGACATACCCAATCCCACCCCGAGTGATACCGGTAATGAGTGTGATGTCGGCTCCAACAAAGAGGTGAGTGTTAAAAATGGTACCATAGTAAACGGCGATGTGGTTTTAGGGGAACAAACGGACGGCACCGATGGGTACATCACTGACCCATCGGGCGGTGCAGTTTATGACGGACCAGTAAACACAGGGCGGGTGGAGCCTGATCCCCTCGGCGTCGGCGTCGTGGGAGGCGATTATGCAAGCAAGTTTACCACCTACAGCACGAGCAACGACAATAATCTGGCAGTCCCGCCCATTGGCGCCGCCAAAAAAATAGATCTGGGCAATGGGGACACCATGACATTGCACGGCAAGTCCGGCGGGGCCAACTATTATCTGAGCAGTATCGACTTGGCCAATCATGCTACTCTTACGGTGAACGCGGATGCAAGTCATCCGGTCAACATCTTTCTCACCGGCAAGCTTGACGCCAAAAATGGTGCCATTATTAATAATAATGGTCTGCCTACGGATTTTACGGTTTTTTCAAATTCAAATCAGTTGATCGGTATCCATCATGGTGGCGTTTTTAAGGGGTTGATCTACGCCCCCTATGCCACGGTAGAGCTAAAAAACAGCGCTGATTTATATGGGGCGATCTGGGCGAAAACAGTAGACTTAAAGAATTCCGGGGAGGTCTATTTTGATACCGCCTTGAAGGATAAATACCTGCTCAGCGACCTCAACGTCCTCTCCTGGCGGCAATTGTGGTAAGATTCAATTGCCCTCCTCCCACCAGGGGGGCAAGGCGCCGCCATAAGCGGTCTTAACCATTTGTTCTAAGGCGGATAGTTCCGTCCGCACGCGGGTAACATCCTTCCGCGCGTCTTTAATGGCCTTTTCATCCTTGCCTTGTTTCGCGGTGTTGAAGGCCCGGACGGCAAGATCCATATCGAACACAAGACTCTGTTTTTCCTGTTTCATGGCCTTCTCCTCAGCCGGGGAGGGGGCCTTTTTTTTCTCGGCAGGAGGGGCTGCCTTCTCCTGGTCCGGGGCCGTCCCGTCCCTCATCCTTTCCTCATCAACCGGCCCTTCGGCCTCATCGCCGGCCTCCTGCGATTCTGTTGTCCTTACCTCGTCCTTTACCGGCTTGTCCGAGGTCTGAACCTCCTGCACGCTGTTCCGCGGGACCCCCACCACCCCGCCGGCATAATAAAATTTCATCTCCGCCCCGACCACCCAGAATTTCGAGGTGATAAAGGAACTCCCGTTTTTGAGCTGAATGAGGTAGGAGGAAAACCCGATTGCCGGGAAGAAGAGAAGGACGCCAATGATGATAAGCCTGACAAGGTGTTTCATGGCATGACCTCTTAGAAAATATTCAGGTGGATAGGCTATAGGTGTTTAGACTGTAGGGGAAAAAAGGAGGTCGACGGCAAAGAAGTTGGACATCCCGATTCATCCTGTTTGGCAGGGAGAACCGTTGACCTCGGTGCATATTCTCTCATCGTGCCCTGACCTACAGACTATGACCCTACAGACTAAACAACCTGAGTAATAACGTTTCAAAAGGTATATTCGACTCCCACCATAACATTATAGTCCAGGATTGAACCGTATTCCGTGTTGTCATCGCCAAAGGTCTTGGCGCCCACCAGAAAGAGCTGGGAGTGATCGCTCATATCATATTCCATAATGGGGATAACCTGGCTGGAATGGTCGTCCAGGTTATAGGTGAATCGCAAGACCAGGCTCAACATATTGAAGATCTGGGTCTGTTGGTATTGGAACATTAGATAGTGCTGCCGGAAAAGCCGCTGATTGGAGTCCGGGGTCTTGGCCAATCCTTTTTCGGCCAGGCTATGAATGTAGTCGGAGGGATAATAGTAAAAATAGGCAAACTGCTCGCGCCGGATATATATGAGTTCGGCCTCTTCCTCGTCATAGCCCGCACTGTTATAGACAAATTCCGCTATAAAGGTGGGACCGATTTCCAGGGTGTAGGAGGCGCCTAGGAGTAAAATGCCCTCGAGGGAGTTATCATCCTCCCGGCTCGCGACCATCCGAATGGGGCCCACGGTCTGGGGAGAGCCGATGTCGGTGACGATGTCGGGCCAGGAGGTAGTCACCTCCGGATACAAGACCGGGCTTCCCTGGGCGAGCGTGCCTTCCGCATAAACAAGGAGGGCGTCTGATACGGTCCAGCCGGCAAAGGAGCCCAGGTGCATATCCTCCCCTTCCTCCTTGGAACCGATGAGGCTTATATATTTCTTGAAGGTGGTGTAGTCGAGTTTTACGGCGTAGCAGGGGTTAAACGCCTCTTCATCTATGTTTTGCCGGCCCTCATCCGTATCGGCAATGAGGGAGACGGTCCAGGAGGATGCCGGTATCCAGACCAGGCGGGCAAATTCCATCCCCGCGACCTCCCTTTTGGGGTTGGCGCGGCCGTTGTCCCGGAAAAAGGGATTGGAGGGGGAGAGTAAATACGATGGCCCCCACTGAAGGTTTTCCCGGCCATAGGAGGCATAGAGGTCGCCCACCAGCCGGACCTGGGCCAACCATTCATTGATATACCACTCGTCAAAACTTTCATCATGGCCGGATTCGTCGCCTTCCTCCCAGTGCCGCCACTCCTCCCGGAATCTGGGTTTGACCATTAAGGAGAGCCGGCGAAAGTCGAGGTTGAAGTCCGGCCGGGCCTCAAGGTCATAGACCTGGCCGGGAAGGTTAAGAACGTTATTGGGGTTTAAGGAGGAATCGGCTAGGCCTGTCTTGGTCCATAAGCCGTCCACCTTTAGAATATAGCGAAATCCGTCTTTCAGCTCCTGGGTTAACGCATCGAGGGGAGTGGCGGGCTCCTCGACGATCACCACCTCCTCTGCCTGGACCACAGACGGGTCAGGCAGATGAAGCGGAAAGACAAGGGACGAAAACAGCAAAAAAAACAGGGGTACGCGTTTAAAATGCATCCGTTTCATCATTTTAAAAAGTTCAAATCCAGGGTGGAGTCGGATACCTTTTCGAGCCGCGGATTATTAAATTCAAGGGTGGTGACATTCCCCTCGACCAAGGCATCGGTAATTGCCAACTTGGAGATAAAAGGCCGAGTCTCGTTGTTGATCTTCACTTGATTCTGATAGGTCATCCTGGCGGTTTTAAAAAGTTTACCCGAAAGCGTATAATATTCGCCCTTGATCCCTACCTGGCGGGTTTTTGAAATCCAGTATTGAATCTTATCATAGGTGGCTTTGGTGGTATAGGCCTTAAGGTCAAAGGAATAGCATAATTCTCCCTCCACCTCTTCCTCTTTAACGGACAACACCTCATAATCGTCCGCATAATTGGTGGCCGCAATATCGCCATAGGCCGCACCCCCCACGAGTTTTTGCCGGGATGATATCGGCACCGGTTTTTTGACGCCCGGTTTGGTAAACCAGGTATTGTGGTCCACCATCAGCACCTTTTGGCCCTTTACCTTGGGGGGTTCATTCATGGTGGCGAGAAAGTCATATCCCTTGGCGGCCACGCCCAAGGTTCGCTCCTGCTCCTGACCGTTCTCAAGGGAGAGGATATGGACATTCCACCGAATCCCCTGCAGATTTCCCCTTGACTCGTCGGCACGGCGCAGGATCTCTTTGGATGAGAGTTCGCAATTCGCAGGGATGGCAGAAAGTGACACAAAAATTAAAATTGCCAGAATATTGATGAGTCCTCTTTTCATGACGGTTTCTCCACGGTTATACCTGCCCCGATTATCCTTAATTCTCGATCGGGTGCAATACAAAAAAGTGACAAGCCAGCAATTTTCTTGAATGTCGAATGTCGAACAGGGAATATCGAATGTCGAAGGAAGGTGGAAAATTTGACCTTCAAACAAAACAAGAACAAGACTTCATAATTCGACATTCCCTGTTCGACATTCGACATTAAATCAGCATGTTAAGTGGATAAACGGTTTGGTGTAAATGGTTCACTTTTTTGTATTGCACCCTTTTCGATTCGGCCATCCACCAACTGGATAAGACGGTCAACGTTGTTTAACAGCCGTTGATCGTGGGTGGAAAAGATAAAGGTCATTTTCTCCTCTTGATTTAAGTCCCGCATCAGGCCGACGATCTTCATGGCCGTATCCGAATCGAGATTGGCAGTAGGTTCATCGGCAATGACGAGGGATGGATCGGTCACCAGGGCCCGGGCGATGGAAACCCGCTGTTGCTGGCCTCCTGACAATTTGTCCGGCCGCTGATGGATATAATCCGCCAGGCCGACCTGGGTTAGACGAAATAATGCCTTCCGGGTGACCTCGGAACCGGTTATGCCCTGGATCTGCAGCGGGAGCATAACATTTTCCAGGGACGAGAGCACCGGCACCAGATTGAAGCGTTGAAAGATGAAGCCGATGGTCATATTCCGCAGTTCCGACTTTTCATTATCGGACAATTTGGCAATCTCTTGTCCCTTTATCCCCACATAGCCGGTACTGGGTTCGTCAAGGACGCCGATGATGTTTAAGAGGGTGGTCTTCCCGGAACCGGAAGGACCCCAGATGGCAATAAATTCCGCCTCATTGATTAGTAAGGATATGCCCTTCAGGGCCTGTACTACTGTCTGCCCCAGGGGATAGACCTTGGTGATGTCACGGAGTTCGATAAGATTCATTTAGATGCCTAAGGTAAAAAAGAAAAATCTGTGACCATGAACCGTTTACTCACCTCGCAAGCAAGCCGGTCGAATTCCTGCCGCACTCTTTGTTTTCCCATGGCAGCCATCATGGTGAAGGGGCCCTCCTTCATGAGCAGCACCTCCCGCATCGCCACGTCGAGTTCGTCAAGGAGACCCATCTTGCACTGAAGGACGTAGATGGTACCATTAAAGAGCGAATAGAGAAGGCGCGTTGCCACCTGTTCTTCGATATCAAGAATAGTTGGGGGCGGGGGCGTGCTCTCGGGATGATAATAGAACCCGGGCGTATCATCTTTGGGTTTATCCTTTTCGTAGAGATAGATGCCCTTGGATACCTGTTTACCCAGTCGACCGGAGGATAAGAGTTCCCAGAAAAGGGCGGGGACGTAAAAACCAACACGTCCGCCGACATCCTCGGGCGCCACCTCGTTCAGACCATCTTCCCGCCAGCGGATCGGGCAAAGACTTCCCGGCGTTGCGGCCCGTTTCAGGGCGCTGACAAAGAAATCCACGCCAACGACGTCTACGGATTCACAGGGGCCAACGTAGAAAAAACGTCTTGCCAGTTCATCGAGTTTAGAAGGAAGAACCAGGCCCTGCTCCAGGATATAAAAGGCCTCGACATAATAATAGGTAAGGATGGCGTTGATCACCGATCCTGGCGCGTCATAGCAGACCACCGCTTCCCGGTTAAGGCTGCGGATGAACGTCCTTAATTTTTCAATAAGTTCAACCGGGGTCTCCGACCATCGAATAATTTCAATAAGATTAATTAGTTGTACGGGATGAAAAAAATGAAGGCCACAAAATCGCTCCGGATGGCGCAATGTCTGGGCCAATTTATTTATGGAAACAGAGGAGGTGTTGGTAACGAGCAGGGCCTGGGGGTTAATGATGGCCTCCAGCCTGCGGAAGAGGTCGATTTTTACCTCCAGGTCTTCCGTGATGGCCTCAATGACCAGGTCAACGCCGGAAAGATCCTCCAGACGATGGGTAAAAAGGATGTGATCCTTTTTATGCTGGAAAACCTCTTGGGTAACCGCCCCCCGTCTTAAAGAGCGTTCAAGCTTTTTATAGGATTTTTCCCCCGTTTCCCAGGCCTTTTCTTCGCTTCGTAACACTACGGTAATGCCGCAGGGCAAACCGGAAAGGAGCTTAAAGACAGCCGTCCCCATTTTTCCATAACCGATGAGTCCGATATTCATAACCGATTTCTTTTAAAGCAAAAGCAGCATGAACACAGCAATAATCAAA
>CAZDYX010000072.1:0-9936 GCA_964509775.1 uncultured Desulfobulbia bacterium
GGGGTTTGACACCGTCTTTCATGTGGCGGCCAAGGCGGGGATATGGGGATCCTGGCGAGAATATTTTTCCATCAATGTGACCGGTACTGAAAATGTGCTTGCCGCCTGTCTTGCCAACCGAATCGATACGCTCGTCTATACCAGCTCCCCTAGCGTGGTTTTCGGTAATCACGACCTGTGCGGTGCGGACGAGAAGACACCTTATGCGACCCGGTTCTTATGCTATTATGCCCATACCAAGGTCCTGGCAGAAAAGATGATTCTTGCCGCCAACGATAAGGCCCTGAAAACCACGGCCTTGCGACCCCATCTCGTCTGGGGACCGGAGGATAACAATCTTATTCCCCGGCTCCTTGAGCGGGGCAGGCGCCGCCTCCTAAAACAGATCGGCAACGGCGACAATCTTGTCAGTATCTCCTATATTGATAACGTGGTGGATGCGCACATCCTGGCCGCCCGGAATCTGAAGACCGTCGGCGCCGCGGCCGGCCAGGCCTATTTTATTTCCCAGGAGGAACCAGTTAATCTCTGGGACTGGATCAACGCCCTTTTTAACCGCCTTTCCATCCCTAGGGTGGAGAGACGGGTGAGTTTCCGTAAGGCCTATTTTGCCGGGATGATCCTGGAAACCGTATATCGCTGCCTCGGCATGAAGAAAGAGCCACTCATGACCCGTTTCCTGGCCGCTCAGCTCGCCAAATCCCACTGGTTCTCCATTGCCAAGGCCAAAAGGGAGTTGGGGTATGTGTCCAAAATTTCCATTCCCCAAGGGGTGGATCGCCTTGTTGGCTGGTTGGACCGTTCAAAAAATGGATACAATTTTATGTGACAATATCTTGCGTGTTCTTCAGGAATATTTTATACACCCAGAATTTGCATAGACCTAATCGGGAAGAAGGTCTTTATATTTTTCTAAAAACCGTGAGGGAGGAAATACCGTATGTTAATAAAATATTGGATGGCCAAAGATGTCGTAACCGTAGACGAGAACACCTCGGTGATGCGGGCGACCAGGATTATGAAGGAAAATAAGATCAGGCGGTTACCTGTTGTTTCCCATGGCCGGTTGATCGGTGTGATTACTGATAGCGACCTTAAGGATGCCTCACCCTCAAAGACCTTTTCCCTGGATATTCATGAGTTGTATTATCTCCTCTCGGAGATGCGGGTAAAGGATGTCATGACCACTGACCCCATCACCCTTACCGGCGATGATACGGTCGAGAAGGCTGCCATGGTGATACTTGAAAACAAGATCTCCGGTATCATGGTGGTTGATGAATTGGGCCATCTGGTCGGGGTGTTGAGTGAAACCGATGTGTTGCGGGTATTCCTCCACAGCACCGGCATCAAGGATGGCGCCATTCTGTACTGTTTTGATCTCCCTGATGTTCCGGGCGCGGTCGGGAAGGTGATTGATACGGTCCGCAGCTATGGGGCCAGGACGCTAAGTATTCTTACCTCATTTGCCGATGCGCAGGAAGGCCACAAGCGGGTCCACATCCGCATCATCATAACGGATGAAAACAAGATCCCGCCGTTGTCCAAGGCGCTTGCCGAGAACTTTAAACTCATCTATCAGGTCAGGGACGAACTTAAGGATCTGCCCCGGAAAAAACAGGAAAACAAGTAATGCCCTTTGCAGGAGAGAAGAAGCGGGAAGGTTGCGACGCCGGGAGTTCTTTTGTACCTTAAGGATTAGATTCCGAGGTCTCGAATCCTCGGACAAGGGGAAGTTGTTCATCCCTATAGATAACCTGGACAAAGGGCATGCCGGAATTGCCGGCATATTCGCCGGTTTCAGGATCGACGGGAAGGGTTGTTACCCCTTGCGGTACCTTGAAATGCACACTTAAGGGGTGGATTCCCAAAGTCGTCTTCATGAAATCCAACCAGATGGGCACGGCAGCCTTGCCGCCGGTCTCATCCTTGCCCAGGGATGCCTTCTTGTCATACCCTACCCAGACCCCGGTGGCTATTATCGGGGAATAACCGATAAACCAGGCATCCATGTTTTTGTCCGTGGTGCCGGTCTTGCCCGCGGCTGGCAGGCCAAGTCCGCGGGCACCTTTTCCCGTACCTTCCCGGATGACATCCTGCAGGATGGAGGTTATTTGATAGGCGGTTCGGCTATCGAGGGCCGGCCTTGGCTCCGGTCGGTTCTCTTCAATGACCTTTCCCGTTCGGTCGACAATCCTGGTTATGAACAGCGGCTCCACATAATTTCCCTGATTGGCCATAGCCGCATAGGCGGCTGTCAACTCCAAAAGCGAGACCTCCGAGGAACCGAGGGCCAGTGAGAGGTTGTTAATAAGATGGGAATGGATACCAAGACGCTTTGCCATCTTGACCACCCGGTCAATTCCAACCTGCTGGAGGAGTTTGATGGTCACGATATTGCGGGATTGAATAAGGGCGGTACGTAGCGGGGTGGGACCATTAAATTTTCCGTCATAATTCTGGGGGGTCCACACCTCACCGGGAACACCGGAAGGAAGGCTGATGGGCTCATCCATAATGATGGCCATGGGACTTATCCCCCGTTCCAGGGCCGTGGCATAGATGATGGGTTTAAAGGCCGATCCGGGCTGGCGTCGTGCCTGGAGTGCCCGGTTAAATTGACTCTTGCTGAAGCTGGTCCCGCCGGCCATGGCCCTTACCGCCCCGGTGGTTACTTCCATGCAGAGCAATGCGGCCTGGGCCGGTTCCGGATTTATATCCTTCTTATGCCGTTTCGCCAGTTCTTCAATACCCTTTTGAACGGCGGAGACCGCCGCATCCTGCATGGTCGGATCAAGGGTGGTGTAAATGGTAAGCCCTCCGGAGAACAGGAGTTCCTCCCCGTATTTTTTCCCCACATATTGGTGGATGTATTGCAGGAAATACTCATAATCCGGAGATGATTGCGGAACAGAGGCCCACAAGAGGATCTTGTCGTAGGCCTGCTGCGCCTCTGCCGGGGTGATAAACCTCTCATCCGCCATGCGGTTTAGGACGTAGGCCTGGCGCTTTTTTGCCGAATCATAGTGTTTTAGGGGTGAATAACGGCTGGGTGCCTGGGGAAGTCCTGCGAGCATGGTAATTTCGGCAAGGCCGAGTTCCCAGACGTGTTTGCCGAAGTACGTCAAGGCGCCGGCCTCTACGCCGTATGCCCCCTCTCCGAGATAGATCTGATTCAAATAGAGATACAGGATCTGATCCTTACTGAGATTGGCGTCGATCCGGTAGGCAAGTATGGCCTCCTTGATCTTTCTACTGTAAGTCTTTTCCGGGCTCAAGAGAAGGGATCTGGCCACCTGCTGGGTAATGGTGCTTCCGCCCTGGACCATGCCGCCTTTTCTGACATTGGTGATGAAGGCCCGCAGGATACTTAAAAAATCCACCCCCCGGTGTTCAAAAAAACGGGCGTCTTCCGCGGCGATAAAGGCCTTGGGAAGTAACTCGGGCAGTTTGTCGATGGCTACGAGATGGCGGTTTTCCTTGAACACCCGGTCAAGGACCCGCCCCTCCTTGTCCAGTATGGTGGTGGTAAGGCTCGGTGTGTACTTGGAAAGCGAACTTATGTCCGGGATGTCTAAAGAAAGAAAAATAAAAAGCCCGAGTCCTATAATAATGTTTGCCAGGGACCCAAGGATAAAAAAATAGATAATTAGATGGATATTGGTCCGGCAACGGGCAGGTTTGGGCGGTGCCCGGGGAGGTGTCAAAGAGGCTTCTGCCTGGGGTGAAATCATTATTTAAGCCGGGAGATCAAAATCCCAGTTGTCCAAGGAGACGGTTTACCGACGTTTGGTCGAGCACGCCCTGTTCTTTAGTATCTTCCACCCCCAGAGAGGTCATCAGGCTATCCACATCCTGCTGGGCCAAGACCTTGCTTTCTTCCAAGGTGATATGCTGATGCGTTTCTTTATGTTTAAGTTGTGAGCCAAAGGCAACGATCAAGGCCAAAAGCTGGATTTCAAAATCGGAAAGGAGCTTGATGATTTTCATGATCTGTTGTCCTGAAAGATCCTGAAAACTCAACGATTCAAGGATGTTTGACAAATCATTGCTTATTACCGATACGATGCCGAAGGCCGATTCGATCATGGTAAATACCTCGGACTGATCCATTTTTGATACCCGGCTGTAAAGGTCATCCGTATCCTTTGGTATCATCCCTTGCTGATCTGCGGTTTTAAGAAGGATATCGTTTAGGGAGGAGAGCATGTTCTCGGTGAGGCCCTTGAGCTCTGAAATCCTGGCATTATCTTGATTTTTTTGAATATGTTCCTTGCCCTGCGGTTTTTCCTCCGGCACGGGTTGCGTTTGGGGAGGGACCTCGAGGGGTAATGCCTTGTCAAGGAAAATGGCATCCTTGTTTTGATCCATCTTGGTGATGAGTTTCTGAAACGATTCAGCGTTGCAGGCTTGGACCAAGGATGAAAAAAGGTCGGTCAGGGGGATATTGAAAAAATTGTCGGCATCAGGGGGGATGTCTTCCACCGCTTTATTGAGGGCAGTGGACAAAATTTGCAGATCAAAGATTTCCCCCCCCTTTTGTCGGGCCGTCTGGATATGTTTTTTTACCGCCTCATTGGTACAGAATTCATAAAGGGTTTGAAAAATGACGTCTAACGAGAAGGAATACTGGGGTTTTTTTGTGCCTTCCTGATCGGAACCCCCTTCGTCTGCCGAGGTCTCTGTACCGGAAAGGATATCCGCAATGATTGATAGGGACTGCGTTGCCAGATCCTTGAGCCGTTCCAATTCCTCGCCCAGGTTAAGGTCATGCGTCTCAAGGGCCTCGTTTGGGGTGGATGTCTCCTCCTCTCCCTCTACAAAGGCCTTATGGACCTTGAGAAGGGACAGCAGATCCCGGGCCTGAATGGTTTCTTTCTGGATTTTTTCCACCGAATCCATGATATTCATGGTGGCCTTTTCCGTCATCTGCACGATATCGATGAGTCTGGTCTTGGCGTCCTGGAGTTTTTCGCCCGCATCATCCAATTGAGCCCTTGACAGCTTACGGTCCTCGGCCGGTATGGTCATGATGGTTGAGCTCAGGCTCTTGGCAAGGGACCCGATGTCCTTGTACATGCTGGTGGAAATCTCTTTATAGAAATCTGTGTCCTGATTTTCCGGAAGGGGTAGGGTGGGGTGAGAAGGGTGTGTCCGGGGGGGCGATTCCCTCTCTTTTTCCACGATCTTTTCCTTTTCCACGATCTTTTCCACCACCCTGACCGCACTGCTGTCTTTTGAACCCAACACCGTGATGTTATAGATTACCTCCTCGGTGTTGAGCCTGAAAAAACCGGTATTGATTTCAAGATGGATCTCAGGTCTGCGTTTATCGATCATATTTTCCTCCCCGGGCTAGTGTCGCGTCAACTATCAAGTGTCGGATAGAGACGGCGTAGCTTTATTCTGGTATCCTCGGCAGTGAATTGCCAGTTCACCTTTTGTTACGACATTACAAGATTGACATGACACTAGTTCAATCAGATCCGGATGCGGCCAGAAAAACGGACCGCCACTTCATTTTGCCCTGGCTGGGAAGTGTAGGGATCGACCCTGACAACCTCGCCGATAACCTTGAGGGTGCCGACGTCCGAACCCTTCGAGCTTGGTTGCCATTCATCATCATCCGCGATCCAGCCGGGAAATCCCATTACCAATATAAGTTGCGTTCCTTGTTTGACTGATTCTCCGGTGAGAAATCGGACCCCACCACCACCGATGTCGATGATATCTCCCTCACATTTCCAGGAAATATTGGCCAGGTTCCAGAAGGAACCAAAACGCAGCTTACAATTTTTCTTTACCCGATTATGCAGACGACGATCATTCTCTGGCAGTGATGATTCATTCATATTCTTCCCCATTGTAAACGTTAGCTACTTTCTATATTCTGTCAGTACGGGACAAAAGATTACCAATAATCCCATCGTTTGCAAAGGACAAAACTTGAACCCGGCGAGAAAGCGGGACTCGTGCATTCACTCTAAAAAACAAGCGGATGCTGCATGTAATTTATTGGTTTTCTAAACTTTGTATGGTATTTTAGTAGTGTTAATGCAATATCATTGACTTAAGATAACTCCCCCTAACCCCCTCTTAACTTAAGAGGGGGGATTAACACCTCAGCCCATCTTAATCAAGATGAGGCTTTGTCCCTCCCCTTTGGAGGGGAAGGAATCCAATTAAAATTCCCTCCCCTTATTTAAGGGGAGGTTAGGAGGGGTTATAGGACTTAAGTCAATGGCATTGAGTGTTAATGTCTAACAACGGAGCCTCTTGCAAAAGTCGTCACCCCGGCGAAGGCCGGGGTCCAGAGGTTTTTGCAACTTGTTGAAATTGCTGGATACCGGCCTTCGCCGGTATGACGAAAAATACATCTTTCGTGACTTTTGCAAGAGGCTCAACGAATAAATGTTCGAGGGAGACGTTCGATAGTGGATGACGAGCTTGTAAAGGCGCAAAAAGAAACAAAGCGATTGGCCCTTCATAAGGAACGGCTGTTGGGGGCCATGAGCGAGATGGTCTATTTGATAGGGAAGAACTACGTCATTGAATATATGAATAGGAGCGCCGTCTCTGCCTTCGGTAATAAAACCGGCCAGCTTTGCTATGAGGCCCTCTATCATAATAGTAAGCCCTGTGAACACTCCTGTCCGGTCAAGATGTTGGGAAAATCCAGGGATGCGGATCAGAGGATGGACCTCATCGAGGCTCGGATGGGAAACCGTGAGGTGGAATTAACGGCCGTGCCGTTTTCCGGCTATCGGGGTGATGAGCTTGCCCTTGTAGTGATGCGTGACGTTACGATACGCAAAAAATTGGAAAGGGATTTGGAGGAATTCAACAACAACCTGCAAAAGGTTATTGAAAAAAAGGTCGAACAGTTAAAAGAGAGTGAGAGGATCATGAAACAACTGGTTCATGAATCCGATTTGCTTCGAGATCAACTGTGGGCCATGTCCGATATGCAGGAAATGATCGGCCACAACGTGGCTATCCAGGAATTGCGCGAGATGATCCACGATGTTTCCGGTTCTGATGTTACTATTTTGATAACAGGGGAGTCAGGAACCGGAAAGGAGCTTGCCGCCAACCTCATACATAAGAAAAGCACCCGTAAGGATAAGATATTTCTTAAGTTTAACTGCGCTGCAGTCAGCGAAAGTTTGCTCGAAAGCGATCTTTTCGGTAGTGAAAAGGGTGCCTTTACCGGGGCGAACGTGAGAAGAAAGGGGAAATTCGAATTCGCCGATGGCGGGACCATCTTTCTTGATGAAATTGGCGAGATCACCTCCCGCATGCAGGTCGCCTTGCTGCGGCTTCTGCAAAACGGAGAGATGCAGCGGGTCGGCTCCTCCGAGACCATCACGGTAGACGTGCGGGTGATAGCCTCTACCAATGCCAATCTGGCCCAAAAGGTCATGAGGGGCGCATTCCGGGAGGATTTGTATTATCGGTTGAATATTATAACCTTGAATCTTCCTCCCTTGCGGGACCGGAAAGATGACATTGTGGCCTTGGCCAGCCACTTTATTCGAAAATACCGGGCGAATTTTCGAAAAGATATCGACTTTTTGCCCACAGAGGTTATCAATAAGCTTTTGATGTATGACTGGCCCGGCAATATCCGTGAACTGGAAAATGTTATCCAACGGGCCCTGATCTTTGCCAAGGGGAATTTTTTGACCCTTGACGATATCGTGTTTGCACCCCCGCCCAGTCAATTATTTGCTCACGGGATCTTTCCCAGCGAAGAGCAGTTGATAAACAAACCGCTCAAAAAATCGATGGCTGATTTTGAAAAAATGGTCATTGTGACCACCTTGAAGGCCAATAATGATAGCGTCCAGGATACTGCCGACATCTTGGGGGTAGGGAAGACCGCCCTCTATGCCCGGATAAAGCGTTACAAGCTTTCATGAGGATGTCGGCCGTTAACTGGTAGTTGTTGGATTTGTAACCGTTCACTCACGTTTGTTGGTCTACGAGTAGGGGCGGGTTTGAAACCCGCCCAATCGGAATGCGTACAGCAAAGGGCGGGTTTGAAACCCGCCCCTACTTCCCCCTCCTAAAGGTCAGGAAGGGGGTACTCCGGCCTGGCCGCATGGATCAATCCTTCACCATCATTTCCTACCTTCCCTTCGGGGGAAGGGGCTCAATTGGAACGGTTACTTGGTTTTTTACTCTTTAATTACAGGTGGATTATGTGTGGAATTGTAGGTTATGTAGGCCCAAGGCGAGTGATCCCTATTCTTCTTGAGGGGCTTAAGCGCTTAGAATACCGCGGTTATGACTCCGCCGGAGTGGTTTTTATAAAAGACGGAAAACTCATTCGCCGGCGTTGCGAGGGGAAACTTGCCAATCTCGAAGAGGCACTGGAGGAGAGCCGCGATCTAGTTAGCCATATCGGCCTAGGGCACACCCGGTGGGCGACCCATGGTCCGCCCACCGAGGCCAATGCCCATCCCCACTGCGACTGCTCGGGAGATCTGGTCGTGGTGCATAACGGCATCATCGAAAACTATCATTCCCTGAAGCTTGAACTGGAGGCAAAAGGGCATGTCTTTACCTCGGAAACCGATACCGAGGTTCTTGCCCATCTCATAGAAGACAACTTTGACAACAACGATCTCGCGTCTGCGGTCCGGACGGCCTTAAAGCGGGTCAGGGGTTCGTATGCCATCGGCGTGATGTGGGCCGGCCGACCTGATCTCCTGATTGCGGCCCGCAATCAGAGCCCGCTGGTACTAGGGGTGAAAAACGGGGAGGGGTGTTTTCTCGCCTCCGACATCCCGGCCCTCCTTCCCTACACCAAAAAAATGGTGTTCCTGGATGATCAGGAAATGGCCTCCCTTACCGCCACCCGATGGGAGGTAGTTGATCTGCTCACCGGGACGATTAAGGAAAAACCGGTGACCACCATTATCTGGAATGCCGGCATGGCTGAAAAGGGTGGTTATAAGCACTTCATGCTCAAGGAGATTTATGAGCAGCCCCAGGCCATTCTCAATACCTTCCGGGGCCGGATCGATCCTGAGTCCGGGGAGGTGAATCTGCCGGAGCTTGGGCTATCCAAAGGGCAATTAGCAAGGATCAAGAGGATTTCTTTTGTCGCCTGCGGCACTTCATGGCATGCGGCCCTGGTGGCTAAGTACTGGCTTGAAAACTGGGTGCGGATTCCCGTGGAGGTGGATATTGCATCGGAATTCCGATACCGTTCCCTTATCCTTGATCAAGATGTCCTGACCGTGCCCATTTCTCAGTCCGGCGAGACCGCTGACACCCTGGCTGGCATGCGTCTAGCGAAAAGTCTTGGCTCTCCGGTGATCTCGATCTGTAATGTGGTGGGAAGCACCATGACCCGGGAGGCGGATGGCACCATCTATACCCATGCCGGTCCGGAAATCGGGGTCGCCTCCACCAAGGCGTTTACCAGCCAGCTTACTGCCCTCTTGCTCCTGACTCTCCATCTTGCCCGGCTCCGGGGACACATCCGTCCTACAGAGGCGCAGCAGCTCGGACGCGGCCTTATTGACCTTCCTGCGCTCCTGGACAGGGAACTGCCGCGATTTCAGGACGAGGCAAGGGGGCTTGCCCAGGAGTTTCTTTCCAGCCGGGATTTTCTTTATCTGGGCCGGGGAATGAATTACCCGATTGCCCTTGAGGGGGCCTTGAAGCTGAAAGAGATCTCCTATATTCATGCCGAGGGTTATGCCGCCGGGGAGATGAAGCATGGCCCCATCGCCCTTATCGACCGGGATATGCCCGTATTGGCCCTGCTGCCCCGGGACTCGGTCTATGAAAAAGTGGTCTCCAATGTGGAGGAGGTTCGTTCCCGACAGGGACGACTGATCCTTCTCGGCACCGAAGGGGACCAGGGACTCCATCGCCTCGCCAAACATATTATTTTCCTCCCCGCCGTTCATGAATCCCTTA